>CAXNGL010000123.1:0-8607 GCA_964201515.1 Burkholderiales bacterium | reverse complement strand
GTCAACATGGAGCGAGATGTTTTGAAAAAAGCGACGGCGTACTTCGCGAAGGAACCAATATGAGGTACGCCTGGATCGCTGGTCATCTGCGCCAGTGGCCGGTGAGCTTGCAATGTGGGGGGCTGGGGGTGAGTGCCAGCGGCTACTTTGAGCATCGGGCTTCCAGGATATCCAAGTGGCCCTCAAGGCCTGGCAGGCACCTGAGTGACGAAGCGGTGCTCGCCCACATCAAAGCAGCCCACGCTGGCAGCAATGGCGAATACGGCTGGCCGCGGATCTGGAGGGAGCTGTACATCCATGGTGTGCCGGCGGGCAAAGACCGTATCCGCAAGTTGATGAAACTGCACGGCATCAAAGCCCGGGGCAAGAAGCGGTATGTGGTCACCACCGACAGCCGGCACAACTTGCCCATTGCGCCCAACCTGCTGGAACGCAACTTCCAGCCTGAGCAGCCTAACGCCGTGTGGACCGGCGACATTACCTACATCCCCACCGATGAGGGTTGGCTGTACCTGGCGGCCGTGATTGATCTGCATAGCCGGCACGTGGTTGGCTGGAGCATGGCCTCCCACATGCAGACCAGCCTGGTGGCCGATGCACTGCGTATGGCGTGGTTCCGGCGGCACCCTGAACCGGGCCTGATCTTCCATTCGGATCGAGGCAGCCAGTATTGTAGTCACGAGTTCCAGACCGTCTTAACGGGATACGGCATGACAAGCTCAATGAGTCGCAAGGGCAACTGCTGGGATAACGCGCCCTCCGAAAGTCTGTGGGGCTCATTGAAAGTTGGCCGGCTGCATGGCATGCGGTTTGAAACCCGCAGGCAGGCAATGCACGAGGTGATTGACTGGTTGACGTTCTACAATCTTCGAAGGCTTCACTCGACGCTGGGCTACATCAGCCCTATGCAGTTCGAGAATAACTGGCTCGCGGCACAGTTGAAGGAGGCCGCATAATGGCCCGGCTAAGCAATACGGAATTCAGGGGCAAGGTCATCGTGGTGTCCGTTTTTCGGGGGCCAGATCACCTATCCAGGCGCCGGGCGGGATTTCGTGAGTAAGCGGGGCCTAAAGCTGTTGCTGGTACTGCTTGTGGGCAGCCTGGTTGCAGCATATGTGCTGCTCGATTTCGGGCACTACCTGAGCCTGGCGTATTTCAAGTCACAGCAGCAGGTGCTGGCCGGCTACCGAGATGCGCATCCCTTGGGGCTGGCGGCGGCATATTTTGCGGCCTACGTGTTGATGGCGGCATTGGCTTTGCCGGGTGCTGCCTTGCTGACGCTGGTGGGGGGCGCGGTGTTCGGATTGGGGTGGGGCACGTTGATGGTCTCGTTTGCCTCGACGATTGGCGCGACGCTGGCTTTTCTCGGCTGCCGATTCCTGTTTCGCGAGGCCATCAACAATCGTTTCGGCGACACCTTGAGAACGCTCGACACAGGCATCCGCAAGGAGGGTCCGCTGTACCTGTTTGCGCTGCGCCTGGTACCCGCTTTCCCGTTCTTTCTGGTCAATCTGCTCATGGGCTTGACCCCGTTGAGGACTTGGACGTTCTATTGGGTCAGTCAGCTGGGCATGCTGGCGGGGACGCTGGTCTATGTCAATGCGGGTACGCAATTGGCCGGCATCGACACGCTGTCCGGCCTGCTATCTCCAGCACTCGTCGGTTCATTCGTGTTGCTGGGTATCTTCCCGCTGCTCGCGCGCCGCTGGCTCGACGCAATAAAAGCGCGGCGCGTGTATTCACAGTGGCTGCGGCCATCGCGATTCGATCGTAACCTGATCGTCATCGGCGCAGGGTCGGGCGGACTGGTCAGCGCCTATATCGCGGCCGCAGTCAAGGCCGAGGTTACGCTCATCGAGCAGCACAACATGGGCGGAGACTGCCTGCATACCGGCTGTGTTCCATCCAAGGCGCTCATCAGGACGGCACGTATCGTTGCCCAGTCGCGGCGTGCCAAGGAGTTTGGCCTGCGTTCGATCACCGTGGACTTGGATTTCGCCGAAGTCATGGAGCGCGTGCAGCGGGTGATTGCGACGATCGCGCCACACGATTCCGTTGCGCGCTACAAGTCGTTGGGGGTGGAGTGCCTGCAGGGGACAGCACGGCTGCTGTCGCCCTGGGTAGTGGAAATCAATAGTTCCGATGGCACTTCGAAAACGCTTTCGGCGCGATCCATCGTGATTGCCACGGGTGCGAGGCCCTTTGTGCCACCGATTCCCGGTATCGACAGCATGGACTGCATGACCTCGGACACGGTATGGCGCTTGCGCCAGTTGCCTGCACGCATGGTGGTTTTAGGTGGGGGTCCGATTGGCTGTGAACTGGCGCAGTGCTTTGCGCGACTCGGTTCTGGTGTGACACTGGTCGAAATGCTGCCGCGCCTCCTTATGCGCGAGGATCCCGACGTCTCTGAATTGCTGGCGCGGAAGTTTGCGTCGGAGGGCATGAAGGTCCTGACCGGGCACAAGGCGGTGCGGTTTGCTTGCGAGGGAGGGCACAGGGTTTTGTACGCCGAGGCAGTTGGGGGCGAAACTGCGGGCACGACCCTGCGCATTGAGTTTGACGCGCTCCTGTGCGCGGTGGGTCGGACCCCAAATGTGCAGGCAATCGGATTGGAGGCGCTGGGCATCCCGCTCACGCGAGGCGGTGCGATCGAAACCGATGTGTACATGCAAACGCGTTACCCGAATATCCTGGCGTGTGGTGATGTGTCCGGCCCCTACCAGTTCACCCATACGGCGGCACATACTGCATGGTATGCAGCAGTCAATGGGCTTTTCGGTGGTTTCAAACGTTTTCGCGCGGATTTCTCGGTGATTCCGTGGGCAACGTTCACCGAGCCAGAAGTTGCCCGCGTGGGACTGAATGAGACCGAAGCGCGGGAGAAGGGCATCGCGTTCGAAACCACGATCTATGGCATCGACGATCTGGATCGAGCCATTGCGGATGGCGCCGCAGAAGGCTTCGTGAAGGTACTGACGCGACCGGGCAGCGACAAGGTTCTAGGCGCCACCATTGCTGGCGAGCATGCGGGCGAACTCATCACCGAGTTCGTCTCGGCAATGAAGAACGGAATCGGCCTGAACCGCATCCTGGGAACCATTCACATCTATCCGACATGGTCGGAAGCCAACAAGTTTGCGGCCGGCGTATGGAAACGCGCACATGCGCCGCAGCGGGTGTTACGCTGGGCGGCGCGATTTCACACCTGGCGACGGGGTTGATGGAAAGAAAATAGTGATATCAATAGCCCGGTTTATCCAATAGTGGTGAGGATTAATTCGTGAAAATGATCAGAATAAGTGGACACCTGAGGGCCTGATGAACTGCCCGTCGATTTCGATCATCATCCCGGTCCTCAATGAAGCGCCGCTGGTCACGCATGCCTTGTCTGCCCTGTCAGGACTGCGCGCGCGCGGTTGTGAGGTGATTGTCGTCGATGGCGGGAGCAACGACGGCACCCTGGACGCGGCGAAAAATTCGGGGTTGGCGGATGCGGTCATTTCCTGCCAACGCGGCAGGGCAAGGCAGATGAATGACGGCGCGCGCGTCGCCAGAGGGGGTTTGCTGCTCTTCTTGCACGCGGATACCTGCCTTCCTCCAGATGCGTCATCAGTGCTGATCGCCACGCTTTGCGCCGGCAACCCGGCGTCGAGTTGCCGGCGGCGCGTCTGGGGACGCTTTGATGTGCGCATTGAGGGGCGCCACTGGATTCTTCCGCTTGTGGCGAGATGCATGAACCTGCGGTCGCGCTTGAGCGGGATCGTCACCGGCGATCAGGCGCTGTTCGTGATGCGAGACCTGTTTGAGCGCTGCGGGGGGTATCCGGTGCAACCGCTCATGGAGGACATCGCGCTGTCGCGGATTCTCAAGCGTCATTCGGCCCCGGTTTGCCTGCGGGCCACGGTGGTGACTTCCGGGCGACGCTGGGAGCGGCATGGCGCGTTGCGCACAATCCTGTTGATGTGGCGTTTGCGCCTGGCCTATTTTTTTGGGGTGTCGCCGGAGCATCTTGCGCGCCGCTACCAGCGCCATGGGCACGATTAGGCGAATGCGCGATTCGGTCTGCATGCTGCTGTTTGCCAAAGCACCAGTACCAGGCACTGTAAAAACTCGGCTGGCCAAGTCGATCGGTGATGCGGCAGCCGCGGGGGTCTACCGGGCAATGGCGCGTCACTGCATTGATATTGCCTACGCGGCATTTTCCGACGATGTTGAGGTCTGGTGTACGCCGGATCGACGGCATCCGTTTTTCGACGAATGCGCTGCGGGCCGAACGATTTCCCTGAGAGATCAGGCCCAGGGCGGGCTGGGGGAGCGCATGGGGCATGCGTTCAAGGATGCGCTTGAAAGAGTATCGTCAGCACTGCTCATGGGAACCGATGTTCCATCGATCAGCACGGAGGACCTGCGTGCGGCGGCTAGGTCCCTGCAGGCTGGAAAAGATGCGGTGATGATCCCGACGGAGGACGGGGGCTATGGCCTGATAGGGCTGCGTGCTTACGATGAGCGGGCGTTTATTGATATTGATTGGGGCACGCCGGATGTCATGAGTCAGACCCGGCAGCGGTTCTCCGCCATCGGCTGGGACTGGCTGGAACTTCCAGTGCGCTGGGATGTGGACGAACCCCGCGATCTGGCCCGCCTCGCAAATCTGCCGGGGTTTGCGGCAATTGCCGGGGCGATAAACAAGCGGTAGTCCATGAGCGGTCGCAGTACGCACCACGCCACGCGTTCGTGCCGCATCAGGTGGTCACGAGCGAACAATCCCGTGGACTGTCTAGAAAGTGCGTCGCTTGACTACCTCGTCGAGATCGCTGTGCGGCTGTCGCGCGACGCGTCCCTTCCGAATCAAATAGACGGGGTCGTTCTTGTCCTTGTTGCCGAAACGGAACCGGTCTGGCCCGCCAAGAAGCTCAAGCACCTCATCGACCTTGTTCCAGTCGTCGGTGAGGACGCGTTCGGCGATCTTCCAGGCCTCATTCCGGCGCTCGAAGCGATCGACATACCGCGCCGCTCGAACACGCACATAGCGCTTGCCATCGCGTTCGAAATCCTTGAATGCCTGGAAATAGGACTCCGACCAGGCCACATCGCCTTCGATTTCGATCAGATGGTTGCCCAGGAAGTGCATGCCTGCAAGGGGAGTCTTCTTTACCAGCTTGACGATGTGATCGGGTGCGTCCAGCCCGCTCGCAACCCAGTCACCATGATCGTCAACCGCATCCGGGTGGTAGCAGGTTGCGATCATGTCCCGATCGCAGCGATCGACACCGCGACAGTAGCGCAGGAGGACTTCACGGATCTCCTCCTTGTCCAGCAATTCGCGCATGCGCGCTTCCAGTTTTGCGTCAATCATTGGACCCTCCATTACTGTAAAGCTGAAATCATATCGGTATTGGCGAGTTGACACAGAAACCGGGGACTTGTAGCCGGTGCAGTCCTTGTCGTAGTGGAAAACCAATTGGCGCACCTGCAATCCAATTGTCTTTCGCAGCCCGCGTGTTCAGCTGGGCCGTGGGAAGCTTGCCATGCTGTAAGATTGGCGGAACCGGTGACAACACATGATCGTATTCGAACTCATTTGCCCCAAGCAGCATCGCTTTGAAGGCTGGTTCTCATCTTCGGATGACTTCGACAGCCAGCAGGGGCGAGGCATGCTCAGCTGCCCCAGTTGCGGGCATGCCGAAATCAAGAAGCTGCTGACTGCCAAGATTCGGAAATCGGACCCGGACACGGGTTCCCGTCCCGCGCAGCTTCCTGTGCCTTCGATACCCGGCAAGCAGATGCCGGTGGCCACGATGCCGCAAGTCACCCTGAACCAGCTGATTGACTACGTCATGGCCAATACCGACGATGTAGGCAAGGAATTCGCATCGGAGGCGAGGAAGATTTTCCGTGAAGAAGTACCCCACCGGAATATCCGCGGCGTGGCGTCGCGTGAAGAGACCGAGGCACTGATCGATGAGGGCGTGCCGGTCATGCCTTTGCCGGTGCCACCCAAGGCGGACTGGCATTGACGCCCGCCTAGGGGATTTCTAGGAAGGGACAGGGCCCAGCATTTTTTCAGGGCCCTTTTTTACGCCGGCGTTCGCAGCTTGTGCAACTCGGGTTTGAGGTGGCTGATCCACTGCACGGTGAGTTTTTCCTGCAGCGCGTTCTGGCGCAGACGATCAGACAAGGCTGCGAAATCCACCCAGTCGAGGGCTTGATCCTGATTGAAGCAGGAAAACACGTATCTCAGCTTGCCGGTGCGCGGGTCGCGCTGCGGCTGCAGGCATTGGGCGCAGATCTCCTTCAACATGCACTGCATTGGCGAATTGATCGATCCCAGGGCCACATGACCGGGCTTGAGGTGCGGCTTGAGCAGGTCGTGGCGTGCGCGGGCCACGGCTGACATCATGCGGTCGGAACCGATGGCGATGACGCGATCGGCATCCTCCAGGCGCAGCAGGGGAGCACCCAGGTTGCCATTGGCGTAGGCGTGCATGGCCTGAACGATGTTGCCAACGAAGCTGCGATCCTGTGGGCGACCGGGCTGGAATCCCGGCAACTCGTCGCAGCACCACACAATGACGTCGGCGGCGGCTTCGATCTGGGCAACCTTGTAGCGGTCGATGACCTTCTTGTAGCCGGCGAAATACAGCACTTTCGAGCCGGCGGCTCGAAATGCCTGGCCTATGGAGAACAGCACGGCATTGCCGAGTCCGCCACCGACAAGGGCCACGGTCTCACCAGGAACAATATGGGTGGCGGCGCCAGTGGGGCCCATCAGGATGACGCGCTCGCCTGGCTTGAGTGTCGCGCACAGGTCCGAGGAGCCACCCATCTCGAGCACGATGACCGACACCAGTCCCTTGGCTGCATCGACCCAGGCGCCGGTCATGGCGAGTCCCTCCATCTGCATGCGTGTGGCTTCGCCACCGCCACCTACCAACGAGGCGAGGACCTCATAGTTCTGCAGGCGGTAAAACTGCCCTGGTTGAAACTTGCGTGCCGCCATAGGGGCGTGCACGACGACTTCGATAATGGTTGGTGTAAGCCGCTCTACGCGTTCGACCGTGGCAAGCAGATCGTGGGACAGGCGATCGAAAAAGGCCCTGTGACCCGCAGGGTTTCGCGGCGCATGTCGGGTCAGCACGCGCGATATGACAGGATACCCCTGGCGCGCCGATCCCATGGCTTTCACGACGTTGCCGAAATAGGACGGGTGCAGGTCGCCAAAGAAACTGATGAATCGACCGTCCTCCAGCCGCGACAAAAGGACATCCGGTTGTCCCGGCTTCGAGGTGGAAAATTCCGGCTTGACCGGATTGCCCTGCTCGTCGCAGGCGCGGAAATATTTGCCGTCAAGCGAAAAGTGGTCGGCGTCTTCGCGGGCGAGCACGGTGTTCGGCTGTGTTCCCGCAGCAACAAAAATGGTATGCGCCGGCAGGCGATGCAAGCCGGTCTCCTCAGAGGTGCCCGCAGAACCCGGGTCGGCCTTGCGAAACTCGATGCCACGGACCGCACCGTAGTCATCGAGGTCGATGCAATGCGGGGTCAGACCTTCGGCAAAGACGATGCCTTCTTCAAGTGCCTTTTCTACCTCTTCATGGTTGAGGGTGTACGAGGGACTGTCCAGAAGGCGGCGGCGGTAGGCCACGGTGACGCCCCCCCATTTTTGCAGCATCTCGACGATGCGCGGCTCGCGGGCCGCACTATTCGCGTCGGCACGTTCCCTGCGGATGGCGCGTGCATGCGACAGGAATTCCTCGGCGATTTCCCGCTCTTCGTGGGACCAGACGGCACGTACGCTGTCTTCGCTGGACTCCTTTGACAGCGCTTCGTAGCGCACCAGGAACTTGTCAACTTGCACCACATAGTATGCGAGCGACTCGGTCGCCGCGTCGATCGCAGTCAACCCCCCACCGATAACGACCACCGGCAGGCGAAGTTGCATGTTTGCTATCGAATCGGCCTTGGCGGCGCCAGTCAATTGCAGTGCCATGAGGAAATCGCTGGCGGTCCGAACCCCGCGTGCCAGCCCGTTGGGGATGTCGAGCACGGTGGGCTTGCCGGCCCCCATGCACAGGGCGATATGGTCGAAACCCAGTGACAGCGCATCGTCGACGGTCAGCGTTCCGCCAAATCGCACTCCGCCATACAGGGCAAACTCTTCGCGCCGCTCCAGCAACAGGCGGATGACCTTGAGGAAGTTCTTGTCCCAGCGCACCGTAATGCCGTATTCGGCGACACCGCCAAATCCGGCCATGACCCGGTCATTCAGGTCTTCATAGAGCGTGTTGATATCACGTACGGGGTCGAATGGTGCGCGGGCACCGTCCACGTTCACGCCGCTGATGTTCGCGTCCAAGGGCTCGATTTTCAACCCATCAATGCCAACCACGGCATGCCCTTCATGGAGCAAGTAGTGTGCGAGCGTGAATCCCGCGGGGCCCATGCCCGCGACCAGCACCTTGCGCCCGGACGAGGGCTTGGGCAGAGGGTTGCGGAAGTTCAGCGGATTCCAGCGCGTGAGCAGAGAATAGATTTCGAAGCCCCACGGAAGTTCGAGGACATCCTTGAGCGTGCGTGTCTCCACCTCCGGAATATTGACCGGCTCCT
>CAXNGL010000122.1:0-8614 GCA_964201515.1 Burkholderiales bacterium | reverse complement strand
TGCGCTGGCCAGGAAGCGCGAGGGCGCTAGTCCGGCATGAGCGACGCCCCGCAGACAGCCGATGCGGCATCGGCCGCCGCAGCCGCGCCGCAGCGCATCCTGGTGGTGGACGACACGCCGCTCAACGTGAAGATGCTGGCAGACATCCTCACCTTCACGGGCTATGCGGTCGTCACCGCGGGCGGCGGCAAGGAGGGGCTTGCCAAGGTCCAGTCCGAGAAGCCCGACCTCGTGCTGCTCGACGTGATGATGCCGGACATGAACGGCTACGACGTATGTCGCGCCCTGCGCGCCGACGCTGCCACCGAGCATCTGCCGGTGGTGATGGTCACGGCGCTCGACCCCGGCAAGGAGCGCGCCAACGGACTGGAGGCAGGGGCCGACGATTTCCTTGCCAAGCCAATCAACCAGCCGGAGTTGCTGGCGCGCGTGCGTTCCCTGCTCAGGATCAAGGCCTACCAGGACACGGTGGCCCGACAGGCCGAGGAGCTCAAGGCGCTCAACGATTCGCTCGCGGCGCGTGTCAATGAGCAGGTGGCGCAACTGGATCGCCTGGGACGGCTGAAGGGCTTCTTCTCGCCACAATTGGCCGAGTCCATCCTCACCGGTGGCGGCGAGGACCTGCTGCGTACGCACCGCAAGGATGTGACCGTGGTGTTCCTCGATCTGCGCGGATTCACCGCCTTCACCGACAGCGCCGAGCCCGAAGAGGTCATGGGCGTTCTGGGCACCTATCACCGCGCCATGGGCGAGATCATCCTCGCCCACCAGGGGACCGTCGAGCGATTTGCCGGCGATGGCCTGATGGTGTTCTTCAACGACCCGATACCGCTCACCGATCCCACCGGTGCCGCCGCGCGTATGGCCATCGCCATGCAGGAGCGCTTCCGGCCGCTGGCGGCGACATGGACCAAAGAAGGCTATGAGCTGGAGCTGGGCATCGGCTTCACCCATGGCTATGCCACGCTGGGTGCCGTGGGCTTCGAGGGGCGCTGGGACTATGCCTGTATCGGCAGCGTTACCAATCTTGCAGCGCGATTGTGCGGCGAGGCCAAGGGCGGGGAGATCCTCACTAACCAGAAGACCTATGCGCGCATCGAGTCGGCGGTGGTCGGGGAACCGGCCGGCGACCTGGCGCTGAAGGGGCTGGCGCGGCCGGTGGCGGCGATACGGATTGCCGGATTGCGCTGAGAGTCGATGCAGTGCGATGTCAGTTTTTCTGCTTAGGATATCGGTCGCATATAGGTAGTGCCGATTAATCTGTCAGTATAACTACCTCGCCTGGAGATTCACCCCTGCGGCTTCGCCACCTGCTGGGCCACGTAGTGCATGCGCTCGGCGATCGACTTGAGCAGTGACGCGCCGAACTGCGGCCGCGACCTGACCAGTTCCAGGAATTCATTGCGGCCCACCGTCAGGAGTTCGCAGTTGGCCTCGGCGATGGCAGAGGCGGCGCGCGCCGCGCGGTCCACCAGCGCCATCTCGCCGAAGATCCCGCCCGCGCCGACGCGCTCTACCACCTTGTCGCCGATGGATATGGCCACGCGCCCCTTGGTCACCACGTACATGAAGGCGCCTACGGTGCCGGCGCTCATGATCACCTTGCCCAGGCTGAAGGACGCGGCCTGTTGCTCGCTCAGGGCTTTGGGCAGCTCGGCAAGCATTTTCTTGTCGAGCATGGCTTCGCGTTCGACGGCGCCGCCGCCACTGGCGCTGGCGCCCAGCTTGGCCATGTTCTGGCGCATTCGATCGACCATGATGCTCATCAGCATGAGCGCGAACTCCGGCGTCTTCTGCAGCGCGGTGTAAAACTGCTTCTCGTCCATGGAGATGAGGCGGCAGTCCGTCTTGGCCAGCGCCGTGGCGCTGCGGGTCAGCCCCGCGATCACGGATAGTTCGCCTAACACCTGGCCCGGCTTCACGCCGCCGAGGAACTTGCCGCCGACCATCAGCCCGATGTCTCCTTCGAGCAGCAGGTACATGCGCGCCGGCTTGCCGAACAGGCCGCCGTATTTTTCCTTCTCGACGAAAATCGGCTTGCCGCCGGGCTTTTGTTCCAGCACGCCCGCGGACTTGAAAAATGCCAGGGCGAGCTTGGGGTCGTAGAGCGGGCTGCGCACGGTGGGCTGCACGGCGCTGCGCGGCGGCAGCGGCGCGGCAGGTTTTGCGGGCGATGGCGCAGAAAAGTCGAGTTCTTCGTCCATGATGGGCCAATTCTAGCGCGGGTCGCGCATGCTTTCATCTTCTTGATTGGCGCAGCAAGGCCGCGCCAGCAAGGCGACGGCAAGGCGACGGCAAGGGGCGGTAATTCCTCCTCCTTCGCGGGGGGGGCATTTCCCCGCTGAAGTTGTGCACGCTGACCGATGGGATCGCAGGTAACAGATGCCGGCGCAATCGAAGTGAAGACAATTCATGGCAATTGCGACATGTCGTCATGTCGCCACAGAGTGACACATTCGCGCCATAATAGTCTGGAGCCGAATGATTGATTGGCTTCACCGGTACTGTTGTACAAAAGGGCGTATGACCCCGTTTTGCATCGGATCACGGATCAAATGCAACGCTCGAAGGTCAAGCAGGGATTGAAACACTGAGCCGAGACATGAAAGACCTTGCAACTCAATTGAATGATGTTGATGCGATGGAAGAGGTGTCGCGTTGGTTTGCGACACCGCAGGGGAGGTATGTTCTCGATTGGGAACAAAGGCAGTACGACAATGCGGTAGACGATATATTCGGGTTTCACGCCTTGCAGGTCGGCTTGCCAGGGACGGATTTTCTGCGTGAGAACCGCATCCCGTTGAAGATCCGCGCCGGTTCCGAGGGGGGATCTACCCTGGCAACGATGCCTGACCAGTTGCCGCTGGCCACTCACAGCGTGGACCTGCTCGTTTTGCCGCATGTCTTGGAGTTTTCCCCGCGGCCGCACCAGATTCTTCGGGAGGCTGAGCGCGTGCTGATTCCGGAAGGGCAGATCGTCATATCTGGCTTCAATCCCCTGTCGCTCTGGGGCCTCAAGCGCGGACTTGGAGCGACATTGGGTTGGGACAATGCTCGCTTTCCCTGGCATGGGCGATTCATCGGCTTGCTGCGACTCAAGGATTGGCTGGCCCTGCTGGGATTCGAGATTGATGGCGGTCGCTTCGGCTGTTACGCACCGCCGTTCGCACAGGCGCGCTGGCTTGAGCGTTGTCAGTTCATGGAAAAGGCGGGCGGCAATTGGTGGCCGATCGCGGGGGCCACCTATGTGATACGGGCTGTCAAGCGACATCATGGATTGCGCCTGGTCACCCCGCCGTGGCGTGAAACACGCGCCAAACGGCCGACGCTGGTGCAAGTGGCCCGCAGGGACAATGTCATTCATGTCCGACCCGTACAGCGCAGGTAGCCCCGACGCAAGCGCGGAAGTCCGTATTTACTCGGATGGAGCGTGCAAGGGAAATCCCGGGCCGGGAGGCTGGGGCGCGCTGTTGATCTGGAACGGGCGCGAGCGCGAGATATTCGGCGGTGAAGCCAACACGACCAACAATCGCATGGAACTGATGGCGGTAATCAGCGCCCTTGAGGTACTGTCGCGACCTTGCAGGATCGAGGTATTCACCGACTCGCAGTATGTGCAAAAAGGCATTGCCGAGTGGGTGGTTAGCTGGAAGCGCAGAGGATGGAAAACGGCTGACAAGAAGCCGGTCAAGAACACGGACCTGTGGATGCGCCTTGACAAGCTTGCCAGTGGCCACAGTGTCACTTGGCACTGGGTGCGCGGTCACGATGGCCATCCCGAAAACGAACGTGCCGACGAGCTGGCCAATCGTGGTGTCGCCAGCGCCAATTAAAGCCTATTTCAAAATTGAGGGGATGCTCCCCTCAAACGCCCCCAACTTCCGGGGCCATTTCGGCAATTCTGAAATGACCTCTTAGGAATCGACAATGACGCGGCAAATCATTCTGGACACCGAGACCACCGGCCTCAATGCGCGGCTCGGGGATCGCATCATCGAAATCGGCTGTATTGAAATGGTCAATCGCCGTTTCACCGGGAGCAATTGGCACACTTATGTCAATCCGGAGCGAAAAATAGAAGAAGGTGCGAAGGCGGTTCACGGCATAACCGACGAGTTCCTGGTGGACAAGCGAAAATTTTCTGATGTCGTCGTGGAGTTCCTGG
The DNA here is from genome assembly GCA_964201515.1 of Burkholderiales bacterium. Lineage (GTDB taxonomy): Bacteria > Pseudomonadota > Gammaproteobacteria > Burkholderiales > SG8-39 > CAIYPG01. The sequence goes on along the minus strand of CAXNGL010000122.1, from coordinate 4,449 downwards.
ACTATGTTCGGGGGGCCGAGCTCGTGATTCACAACGCGACATTTGACGTCGAGTTTCTGGATGCGGAGCTGGGGCGGGTAGGGCAACCGGACCTTGCCCAACACGGTGTGACGGTAACGGATACGTTGAAGATGGCGCGGCAGCTGCATCCGGGGAAACGCAATTCCCTCGATGCTTTGTGCGATCGCTATCAGATCGACAATACGCATCGCACATTGCACGGTGCGCTGCTCGATGCAGAACTGCTGGCCGAGGTGTATCTGGCAATGACGCGGGGCCAGAACAGCCTTGCCATCGAGCCGGAAATTCTCAAACCCCCAGCTACCCAGGCCAAGGGTAAATCCGAGGGGGATGGCGGCAAAAGGCCGGTATTGAAGGTGCTTCGGGCAAACGAAGCCGAGAACATCGAGCATGAGCGCCTGCTCGGGTCCATTGACAAGGAGTCCAAAGGTCGATGTGTTTGGCTGGCGATGGAATCGGGGTCGGGCGCCAAGGAGCCGGGCTGAACCCGGCTGTTTTGCACCGGCGGCTGTGCCTTGAAGCCCCGGAAAATAGTTTCAATCACGTATAATTCTAGGCTTTCCATAGATCCGGTGTTAGCAGAGGGCATATTGCAATGAAAGTCATGGTTCCGGTAAAGCGCGTCGTTGATTACAACGTCAAAGTCCGCGTCAAGAGCGACGGCACGGGGGTTGAGACAGCCAATGTGAAAATGTCGATGAATCCCTTTGATGAAATCGGGATCGAGGAGGCGTTGCGCTTGAAGGAAGCGGGGGCTGCAACGGAAGTGATTGCCGTGTCCTGTGGCCCTGCCGCGTGCCAGGAAACCCTGCGCACCGCGCTGGCGCTGGGGGCGGACCGGGCGATACTCGTACAGACCGATGTCGAGTTGCAGCCCCTGGCTGTGGCAAAACTGCTGAAGGCCCTGGTAGACAAGGAACAGCCAAAGATTGCCATCCTCGGGAAACAGGCAATCGACGATGATTGCAACCAGACCGGGCAGATGCTTTCCGCGCTGCTGGGTTGGTCTCAGGCCACCTTTGCCTCGAAGGTCAAGGTGGATGGGGACAAGCTGACAGTTACGCGTGAAGTCGACGGCGGTCTGGAAACCATCAATGTGACACTGCCCTCGGTGATAACCACCGATTTGCGCCTGAATGAACCGCGTTACGTCACGCTTCCGAACATCATGAAGGCCAAGAAGAAGCCGCTGGAGATACTTTCGCCAGAAGCGCTTGGCGTGGATGTGACCCCGCGCCTGGTCACGCTTAAGGTGGCCGAACCGCCGACGCGCAAGGCGGGTATCAAGGTGCCGGACGTCAAGGCGCTGGTCGATAAGCTGAAAAATGAAGCCAAGGTCATTTCATAGCGGTCGCAACGCGATCGGACACACATCAATCAAACGGATCGGATAATTTCCATGGGCATTCTCGTAATCGCGGATCACGACAACCAGGTGCTGAAGGGCGCTACGCGCAATACCATTGCCGCCGCCTCCGAGATAGGTGGTGATGTCGTTGTGCTGGTGGCAGGCAGCGCCTGTCAGGCGGTTGCCGAGTCGGCTGCTGCAGTCGCCGGCGTAAGCAAGGTTCTATTGGCTGATTCTCCTCATTACAAGGATGGGCTGCCGGAGAGTCTCGCAGCGTTTGTGGTTGGATTGGCCGGGACTGGTCTATACAGTCATGTCCTTGCTTCGGCGACGGCATTCGGAAAATCAGTAGCACCACGCGTTGCGGCATTGCTCGACGTGGCGCAGGTCTCCGAGATCATCTCTGTGGAGTCGGCCGATACCTTCGTTCGGCCCATCTATGCGGGCAATGCTTTTGCCACGGTGCAGAGCAAGGACAAGATCAAGGTCATCACGGTCCGTGCGACGGGCTTTGATGCTGCGGCCGCGACCGGCGGGACAGGCACGGTGGAATCCGTGGCCGCGGGGCCGGACAGTGGGAAGTCCGCACTGGTGGGTCGTGATCTGACCAAGTCGGATCGCCCGGAGCTCACGGCGGCCAAGGTGATCGTTTCTGGCGGGCGCGGCATGGGTTCCGCGGAGGCATTCAAGGTACTCGAGCCCCTGGCGGACAAGCTGGGGGCGGCCATGGGTGCGTCCAGGGCGGCGGTCGATGCCGGCTATGTCCCGAACGACTGGCAGGTCGGCCAGACCGGGAAAATCGTTGCACCCGAGCTGTATTTTGCGGTCGGAATATCAGGCGCGATCCAGCACCTTGCCGGCATGAAAGACAGTCGCGTGATCGTCGCCATCAACAAGGATGAAGAGGCACCGATTTTCTCCGTTGCGGACTATGGGATCGTCGGTGACCTGTTTCAGGTCGTGCCTGAACTGGTCAAGGAACTGGGCTGATCCACATGCCCACCGCGCAGCAGTCCGGCCTTAATTTCTGGAGCGTCGAATGAACGAGTACACAGCGCCCCTGCGCGACATGCGCTTTGTCCTCAAGGAACTGGTCGGGTTGGAGCAGGTTTCCAGCCTGCCCGGTTGCGAGGAGGTCAATGTCGAATTGGTCGACCAGATTCTCGATGAGAGCGCCCGCTTCTGCCGCGAGGTGATCGCACCGCTCAACAAGTCCGGAGATATGGAGGGTTCGCGCTGGGAGGATGGCAAGGTATTCACGCCCAAGGGCTTCAAGGATGCCTATCGGCAATTCACCGAGGGCGGTTGGTGCGCATTGCAGGCGCCCGCGGAGCATGGCGGGCAGGGCTTGCCCAAGCTGGTTGCAACACTCGTGATGGAGATGTGGAAATCCTCGAACATGGCCTTCTCGCTGTGTCCGATGCTGACCAATGGCGCGATCGAAGCATTGCTGTTGCGCGGGACCGCCGCGCAGAAGAAAACCTACCTGGCCAAGATGGTTGCCGGAACCTGGACAGGGACCATGAACCTGACCGAATCCCAGGCCGGCACCGACTTGGCGCTGCTGCGCACACGGGCCGAGCGCGAGGGCGACCACTATCGTATCCGTGGTCAAAAGATATTCATCACCTATGGTGAGCACGACCTCACCGAGAACATCATCCACCTCGTGCTGGCACGTCTTCCAGACGCGCCGCCCGGAGTGCGCGGCATTTCGCTGTTCATCGTCCCCAAATTTCTCGTCAACACGGACGGATCACTGGGCGCGCGCAATGATGTGCAGTGTGCATCGATCGAGCACAAGCTCGGGATACATGCCAGCCCCACGGCGGTGCTCGTGTATGGCGAAAAGGAAGGTGCCATAGGCTATGTGGTCGGCGAGGAGAATCGCGGCCTCGAGTACATGTTCATCATGATGAACGCGGCGCGCTTCGCCGTGGGCCTTGAGGGACTTGCAATTGCCGATCGGGCCTACCAGCAGGCTCTTGCCTATGCCAAGGATCGAATCCAAAGCCGCGACTTGGCCGGCGGGGTGCAATCGGTTCCCATCGTGCGACACCCGGATGTACGTCGCATGCTCATGAGCATGAAGTCGAATATCGAGGCCATGCGTGCGCTGGCTTGCACGGTGGCCGCATCAATGGATATTGCGCATCGGCATCCGGACAAGGCCGAGCGCCTGAAGCACCAGGCGTTTGCGGACCTGATGATCCCGGTCGTGAAGGGCTGGTTTACGGAAACTGGTGTGGACGTGGCGTCGACGGGCGTGCAGATACATGGCGGCATGGGCTATATCGAGGAGACCGGTGCGGCGCAGCACTTGCGGGATGCACGAATCACCACCATTTACGAAGGCACGACTGCTATCCAGTCGAACGACCTGGTCGGACGAAAGCTCGGACGCGAGGGCGGCGTCACAGCCAAGGCGCTGGTTCAGGTCATGCGGCAGACCGAGGTTGCGTTGTCCAAGGCCGCCGGCGAGGACCTGGCGGCCATTCGCATTTCGTTTTCCGCCGGCTTGACGGCATTTTCTGATTGTGTGGATTGGATCGCGGCGAATTACGAGAAGGACATCAAGGCGGTGCATGCCGGGTCCGTGCCTTTCCTCAAATTGACGGGAATCGTCGCCGGGGGATGGCAGATGGCGCGCGCTGCCCTGATTGCCCAGGAGCAATTGTCAAAGGGGGCGAGTGACAAGGGCTTTTACGAGGCCAAGATCGTCACGTCGCGATTCTTTGCCGAGCACGTGCTTTCCCAGGCCGGGGGACTGCGTACCAGCATCATTCAAGGGGCGCCCGGCGTACTGCAACTGACAGAAGAGCAGCTGTAAGCGCAAGCCCGGTGATAGCGGTTTCAAAACGCTGAGCTTGTCATCGCTATTCTCCCGCGCCGCGGTTTCTTGTTTGAACTGCGCCAGCGAGCCTGCCTAGCAGGCGGCGCGATCCTTGGTTTGAGCAGCGCCGTCGAGCGTGCGCAGCAGGCCGCGCGGTCCCTCTAGCCCGATTTTCTCAGCTCGCAGCTGATTTTGATTGAAATCTGGGGTTCGCGTAGCGCAAGTACTTGATGCACAAAGGAGCGTT
>CAXNGL010000121.1:0-8626 GCA_964201515.1 Burkholderiales bacterium | reverse complement strand
GATGCGGTGCTGGTAATAAAGATCGATGACATCGACCCCGAGGCGCTGCAGGCTTCGGTCGCACGAGGCCATGACGAATTCAGGCCGGCCGTTGGCGCCCGCGCTGCCGTCGGCAAGCTTCACGTTGCCGAACTTGCTCGCAAGCACCGCCTTGGCGCGGTAGCCATCGGTAAGCGCTCGCCCGACCAGGCCCTCGTTGTGGCCGGCGCCGTAGAAATCCGAGGTGTCGAGGAAATTCGCCCCCGCATCGAGCGCCTCGCGGATGGTGGCGATGGCCTCGGACTCGTCGGCGTGCCCGTACAGGCTCGACATGACCATGCAGCCCAGGCCCAGCGCCGACACCACGGGCCCGTTGTTTCCCAGTTTGCGGTACTGCATCACCACACTCTCCACGACTCGCCCTCGGCCTGCCTGCCGCTCAGCCCAGCCCGTAAAAGCGCTTGGCGCCCGCCGCCATCACGACCTTCAGCAGGTCCGGTTGCAGCATCTTGCGCAGCATCCCCGGCGCATCGACGAAGCCGTCCGAGTGCGGATAGTCGGAGGCCCACAGGATGTTGGTGCGCCCGACGATGTCGGCCACCAGCGGCAGTGAACGCTCCACCGGCTCGAAGGAGATGAAGCACTGGCGGTGGAAGATCTCGCTCGGACGCATGCCAAGCCCGGTGTTGTTCATCGACACGTCGTCGAAGTGGCGGTCCATGCGCTCGATGTAGCCAGCCATCCAGCCGCCGCCCGCCTCCATGAAGCCGACGCGCAGCCTGGGGAAGCGATCGCAGATGCGACACATGACAAAGCTGGTCGCCGCGGCGATCATCTCCAGCGTGTGCGTGGCGCAGTGCATGGTGGCGTAATTGAAGGCAAAGCGGTCCTGCGCCAGCAACGACGAGCCCACGGGCGCTGCGGCCGCATGAATGGCAATGGCGAAATCCAGTTCTTCGGCAGCGCGCCAGATGGCGTCGTTGTCCGGGTGATGCAGCGGGCGGCCGTTGTACGGATTGGGCCGGATGTAGCCGGCGCGAAAGCCCGACTCGCGACGCACGCGGCGCATTTCGTCCACCGCCGCCTGCGGGCTTTGCATGGGGATGATGGCGATGCCGAACAGGCGCTCGGGGTACTTCGCGCAGTAGTCGGCCAGCCAGCGGTTGTAGGCGATGCATGCCGAGGTGGCGAGTTGCGGGTCGCTGATCGCCCCCACCAGCAGGCCCAGGCTCGGATACAGGAATGCCGCCTCGATGCCCTCGGCGTCCATGTCGGGAATGCGCTGGTGCGGATCGAACCCGCCCGGTCGGCCGTCGTAATACGAGTTGCCCTTGGGCATCTTGCCATCGCGCATGCCCACGCCGCCGAACGATGCCTTGGTGTCGTCGAAGATCGTTCCCACCGGCACTTCATAGCCCGGCTCGACGCGAAACACTTCCTTGCCGCCTGCCAGCGTCGTGACCACGGGCGCGCGGTCGCGGAATTTCCCGTCCATGTACTGCAGCCACAGGTCACCGGGCTCCAGCACATGGGCGTCGGAATCGACCACCTGATAGCTGCGTGTCATTGCGCTTTCCCCTTGCGATATGCGCTCAAAACTTCACTTGAAACTATACGCCCGGGTGCTCGCACGCGCAGGCTCATTGCGGGGGCGTGGCGCCACGCATTGCAAACTTTCATCGGCCAGGCTGTGCGCCAACCACGCGGCGTCAACCAGGATGGCAGGCAAGGACACTAGCGGCGCGCCGCCTTCTCCAGTGTCGCCGCCGTGGTGGTGTACAGCAGCCTCGCAACCTCGGCCGGCGATCGCTTGTCGAGTTCTTCGCTGATCACCTCCACGTTCACCGGCGCCGAATCCGGCAGCAGGCGCATGAACGACACCAGGTCGAATTCGCCCTCACCGCAGGGCCGCCGGAAGCGCAGCGTGTCGGGAAAGAAATCCGGCAGGGTGGGCGTCATCGGGCCATCGTCGATCTGGATCATGAACACGCGCGCCGGATCGATGCCACGGATCGAGTCGAGACCGGCGCCGCGGAAAGTGTGCCAGGAATCGACACAGAACCCCAGGTTGGTCGCGCCGCCGGCCAGGTCGATCAGTCGCTGCGCTGTCGGCGCGTCCGGCACTCCGGTGGTCGGCAGGTATTCGATGGCGAGTTCGATCTGCGGCATGCGCGCGGCGGCCTTCTTCAGCCATGCCGCCACGGCGTCGGCGTCGATGGTAGCCGCATCCAGTGGCGGCGTGACCTGCGCGCGCGTGGTGCCGAAGGCGCGCGCCATCTCCTCGGTGGCCTCCAACAGATCGTCGCGAAGGAAGCGCATCGGTTCGATCTCGCTGACCCGCAGCCCGTGCTTGTCGAGCAGCGCCTTGATGCGCGGCGCGTCCCAGCCGGAAGCCTTGGTCTGCGCCCACTGGTCGGCGCGCAGCGAAATGCCGTTGAAACCGGCGCTGGCCGCAGCGGCCACGCGATCCGGCAGCGATGCATGGCGCATGCTCATGAAACCCAGGTTAATTTCTCGCTTCGTCATTGCGTTCTCCTCGCGTTGGTGTTGATTGCACACTGCATTTCGCTATCGTTTCCTGGTGAATGCAGGCATGTCCTCTAGTTTAGGCGCAGATTCTCCGCCGCGCGCTCGATGTGCGCCATGGCCTCTGCCGCCGTCTTGAATCCGTGCATGCCCAGGATCAGATGGTGCGCACCGACGTCCTCCAGCGCATGCACATCGCCCGCCGTCGCGCTCGGCTTGAGCCAGCCCTGGATGATGAAGGGCAGCTTGTCGCGCCCGGCCTCCCGGCGCAAGGCGGTGAGCTTTTCGACATGCGCGCGCAGGGTGTCCGGCGTGTGCAGGCGCCCGCACCAGCCGTCACCGATGGCGGCGGCGCGCCGCAGCGCGATGTCGGACTCGCCGCCGATCATGATGGGCGGACCGCCCGGGGTCGCGGGCTTGGGCTCGAAACGCGCCGGGCCAAAGGAATGGAACTCGCCGGTATGCTTCGGCTCATCCTCGGTCCAGAGCTTTTTCATGATGCGCACGCACTCTTCGGTGCGCCGGCCGCGCGAGGCGAAGTCCACGCCCGCCAGCTCGAATTCATGCGGGATCCAGCCCAGGCCCACGCCGACCAGCACGCGGCCTGCGCTCAGCAGGTCGAGCGTGCCGATGGCGCGCGCGCTGACCATGGGATGGCGCAGCGCGAGGATGTAGATCGCCGTGCCGAATTCCAGGCGCGTGGTCGCCGCCGCCAAGAAGGCAAAACTCACCCACACATCGGGCATCGGCTCGGTTGCCGGGAAGATCACGCGCGCGGTCGGCGACTTCGGATCGACCCTGCGGATTGGCATGTCCGGCTTTGCCGTATCGCGCAGCGGCATGACGGCCGGGATCACCAGATGGTCGCCGGCCCACAACGACGCAAAGCCGCAGGCCTCGGCCTTCTGTGCCACGGCAATCTGCTCCGCAGGCAAGTAGTTGTACAAGGTGGTGCCGAAGTTGAGGCCGATTTTCATCGGGGAAATCCTTGCTGGCGCCACGGCGGAAACGATTCGTGTGGATTCGTATGGATTTGTGTGGATTTGTGTCTCGTGTGCGCCGCGCGGCGGAGCATTCTACCGGTCAGGGCATATCGCTCGTGGGGCAGCACGCGTTGCCCTCAGGCCGCGCGCTGCGAACGCTGCTGCAGCACATACCACAGCACCGCCAGCCCGGCGATCGCCACCGGCACCAGCGACCCGTAATTCAGTATGCTCCAGCCAGCCGTGGTGACCAGCGCGCCGGAGGAGAACGACGACAGCATCATCACCACGAATATGCAGAAATTGATCGCGCCCTGCGCCTTGTCCTTCTCCTCCGGCGTGTAGGCCTTGAGCGACAACGCCGTGCCCGCCGTGAACAGGAAGTTCCAGCCCACGCCAAGGAGAAACATCGACACCAGGAACTGCATCACGTCGATGCCCGACAACGCGATGACGATGCACAAGAGGTTGAGCACCACCCCGGCACTCATGATGGCCACGACGCCAAAGCGCTTGATGAGATGCCCGGTGAAGAATCCCGGCGCGAACATGCCGATGACGTGCCACTGCAGCACCAGTGCGGTGTCCTCGAACGGATGCCCGCAGATCTGCATGGCAATGGGGGATGCCGCCATCAGCAGGTTCATCACGCCAAAGCCCAGCGCGGCGGCCGCAGTACTCACGATGAACACCGGCTGGCGCATGATCACCGACAGCGGGCGCCCGCCGCCGGCGCCCTGCTTCTTCGGTGGCTCTGGCGGAAAACTCACACCGTGCACCACCAGCATGGAGGCGAGCGCCACCACCGCCAGCGCCGCGTAGGCCCCCGCGAATGGCGCATCGCCCAGGTGCTGGGTCCACTTGGCAAGGTTCGGCCCGATTACCGCCCCCACCAGCCCGCCCGCCACCACCATGGAGACGGCCCGCTCGCGATAGTCCGGGCTGGCCAACTCTGCCGCGGCAAAGCGGTAAAGCTGGCCGTTTGCCTGGTAATACCCAGCCACCACCGTCGCGATCACCAGCAACCAGAAACTCCCGCTAAATACTGCGATGGCCGCCATCACCGACGAGAGCAGCGCAACGGCAAGCCCGAGCTGGAACGACACCTTGCGCCCCCAGCGCGACTGCGTCCAAGCCACCGGGCCGGTGGCGAGCGCTCCGCCCACCACGTAGCCCATCACCGGCAGCGTCGCCATCCAGCTATAGGGCGCCAGCGACAGGCCCACGAGCCCGTTGATGGCGATGAAGACAACGTTGTTGGTGAGGAACAGGCCTTGGGCGGCCACCATCAGCCAGAGATTGCGGTTCATGACGGGAAAATTCCTTCGCTGTTTTCAAGACTGCGCGGCCAACGCGCCGGCAATGACGGGGCGCAAGGAATGCAGGCGGGTGTATTGCAGCAAATATTAGCGGATTCTCATGCACCCGTCACCCGACAAGTACCAGAACAGGCTGCAAGATAAGAGCAATCTATGATAATAATAATCTACTTTACGTATAAACCATATGCACTTATCCATCAATTTGATAATAATAAACAAGCGCTCCAGCAGCACTGCCAGGGTCCTCGATCTCGCCTAGCGCGCATCCAGATTCTCGACCATCTCCCCCGCCAGCGTTGCGGCGATTGCAGGTTGTCGAGATTGACTAGCGCTTTGGCTTGGACACCGCGCGCTTGGGCACGCCTGCAGCCGCATTGCGTTTGACAGTTTTCTTTTTTTTCGCCGAAGCCTTCTTCTTCGCGGGGATTGCGCGGGCTGCCTTGGCGTGCACATCGGGCACCACCTCGGCCGCCATCTCGATGCCGAAGATTTCGGCCAGGCTTGACTCGTCGAGCACTTTCCTGGCGGCGGGCGCTTTCTTCGACAGCGGCAGGCCGACACCAGCCCGGGCGACAAGATCTCTGGCGTCAACCTTGCGCAGGGTAAACAGCAGTTCCGGTTGCTGGTCCAGGCGCGCTCCCACGCCGTAGAACACCGCGGCAACGTGTTTGCACATGGCCGCCCAATCGGGACAACTGCATTGGAATTGGATCTCTTTGGGCGATGGAAACAGTCCCGTTTTCGGTTGGCAGATGTGCGCCATCACGCCTTTCGACAATCGCCCTTGCAATAACTCAACCATCGAGTCGATGCAGCCCGCGCAGGCGCTGCCGAGCGCCTTCCAGTGCACCTTGGGTACTGCTGCAATATTGACGTTGACCTTGTACAGGGAGGAGCCCATCACCTGAGCTGTTACTTCGCCTGCAGCGATCTTGAGATCGATCACCGAACCGTTGCGAAGGTAGGTTCGTCCGCGCGGCAGCCGGTTCGCGTAATCGCTGTAGTGCTCCAGGTTGCTGCACCAGGCCTTGCCCCAGAAGGTTCTGGCGATGGCGCCCCGGGACGCGGGTACCGGGGCAAATGCCTGGCCGGCTTTTGACCGCGACCGGGCGATGGCACGCTCCGCTTTTTTGCGGCGTTCGGCGACCGACACATAGGGCTTCCATCCGTATGACATCGCTCCTGCTCCTCTTGTCGTTGCTCAGGTTTCCTGCCGCGCCGCATGAATGTCGAGGGCCACCAGATCGAGCAGTTCCTTGTCGCTCAATTCCGTCAGCAGCAGCTCGGCGCTGCCCTCCAGCACATCGCGCACGAGCTGTTGCTTTGACTCGATCAGGCGATCGATCCTGTCTTCGACCGTGCCCCGGCAGATGAACTTGTGCACCAGCACGTTGCGCGTCTGGCCGATGCGAAAGGCGCGATCGGTGGCCTGATTCTCCACCGCCGGATTCCACCAGCGGTCGAAATGCACCACGTGCGAGGCGGCGGTCAGGTTCAGCCCTGCGCCACCGGCCTTGAGCGAGAGCACGAAGAACGGCGTCAACTCGTCCTCCTGGAAGCGCCGCACCAGTTGCTGCCGCTTCGCCACCGGTGTGCCGCCGTGCAGCACCAGCCCGGCGCGCCCGAACACCGCGCCAAGAAAGGCCGCGAGCGGCTCGGTCGCCTCGCGGAACTGCGTGAACACCAGCACTTTTTCCTGCTTGGCGGCGATGACCTCGGCGATCTCGCGCAGGCGCGCGAACTTGCCGCTGTCCGGCTCGGCCCAGGCCGCGTCGCCCAGCCATTGCGAGGGATGATTGCAGATCTGCTTGAAGCGCATCAGAAAGCTCAGCACCACGCCCTTGCGGCCGATGCCGTCGGCACTGTCAAGTTCCGCCGCCAGCTCCTTGACCGCGCGCTGATACAGCGCCGCCTGCGCCGGACTGAGGTGGCACCAGGCTTTCAGTTCGGTCTTGTCGGGCAGATCCGGGATGACCGCTTTGTCGGATTTCAGGCGGCGCAGGATATAGGGGCGCACCAATTCGCGCAGCGGCGCGTAATGCTCGGACTTCACCAGCCCGCGCGCGAATGTGGTGAAAGCCTTGTCCGAGCCGAGCAGTCCCGGATGCGTGAAGTCCATGATCGACCACAGGTCGGAGAGGCGGTTTTCCACCGGCGTGCCGGTGAGCGCGATGCGCGCGTGCGCGTGGAGCTGCTTCGCCAGGCGCGTTTGTTTGGCCCCCGGATTCTTGATCGCCTGCGCTTCGTCGAGCACCACCACACGCCACTGCTGCTTTGCCAGCCAGGGCAGACGCAACAACGAGCCATAGCTGGTGATGACCAGGTCCACGTCTGCCAGCCGCGCCTGATCGAGCGCTTGCAATTGCGCCATCGGCATTGCCGACGGATGTGCAATCAGTGCGTTCAGCGTGGGTGCAAAGCGCCCAATCTCCGCCGCCCAGTTCGCCAGCAGCGAGGCCGGCGCGACCAGCAGGCTCACGCGCCGCTGGACCTGCTTTCCCCCGCGCTCGTCTTCGCGCTTGAGCACCAACAGCAGCGACAACACCTGGATTGTCTTGCCCAGGCCCATGTCGTCGGCGAGGCAGGCACCCAGGCCGAGCCGGTAGAGCAAATACAGCCAGCGCAGGCCCGCCTGCTGATAAGGCCGCAGCGTCGCCTTCAGCTCCGGACCCGGCTCCACCTGCGCGAGGCCTTCGGGTCCGCGCAGGCCGCGCAGCGTATCGGCGAGCCACGGGCCGGCGACCACCAGCGACCAATCTGCATCGGTGGCCTCGATAGTGTCTGCGCCGACGCTGGCGCCGGCAACCAGCCGCATCGCCTCGGCGAAGGGCAGGCCGCCTGCGGCCGCAACCTGTTCGATGCTGCGAAACCGCTCGAGCATGCGCCTCAGCTTCGCCCGATCGACTTCGACCCATTGGCCGCGAATGAGCTGCAGCCCATCGGAGCCGGCCAGCAGCTTCTTGATCTCGGCGCCAGTCAGGCATTCGCCGTCGAGCGTGAGCTCCATGCTGAAGTCGAGCAGCGCATCGCGGCCGAGCAGCGACGGCGCGTTGCCGCCCACCGTCGCTTTGACTTGCGGCCGGGATGGCCGCCCCGAGCGCCAAGCGGCTGCCGTGCGCACCACGATGCCCGCCGCTTCGAGCTGTGGCACATCGGAGAGGAACTGGTAAGCCTCCGCAGCGCTCCAGCGCAGCGGGTGAAAGATCTCGCCCGCATCGACCATGGCGCGCAGCCAGGCACAGTGCCCGGCCGCGCGCTGCACCGGCACCAGCAATGACAGCAGCCGCGCCTGGTTTTTCGCGTCAGCGTATTCACGCAATGCCTGCGCCAGCGGCAGGTGTTGCGCCTTGGCATGCGCCGACAGGCGTGTGGTGTAGGTGGCGAGAAAGGCGAACGGCGCGTCCTCGTCCTGGCGGTTCTCGGCCAGGTTGAAATGCACCCGGCCGACCAGATTCCAGGCCGGATGCAGACCCTTGAGAAAGTCCTGCAGCGACTGCTTAGACTGTTTCAATTCGTCGCGCAACGCCGCATCGAGCTCGGCCCACAGCGCACGCAATGCCTGCGGCGTCAGATACTCCACGCCCGTCATCGGCGGCGCATCCGCGACCAGCGTTTCGAGCTCAGGTTCTGCGGGTGTGGCGGGCGGCACTTCCTGCGCCTTGGCGCCGCTGTCACCGCTGTCGCCGCTGTCGCCGCTGTCGGCCGGCGCCGGCGCTGCGCACAACGCCGTGATGTAGCGCGCAGCGAAATCGCGCCAGAAGCCGAATGCCGCGGGCAGCGCGGCGCCGACTTCGGCCGCACCGAGCTGCAACAGTC
>CAXNGL010000120.1:0-8729 GCA_964201515.1 Burkholderiales bacterium | reverse complement strand
CCGCTTGGCGCGCAGCTCGGCGATCATCGGGTTGGTGCTGGCGCCCGGCAGGCGCGCGTCCAGCACCTCGATGACCACGTCGGTGGTCGCCATGGTCTCGGCCGCCTTGCGGCGCGCTGCGGTCATGTGGCCGGGATACCAACCGATTGCCATGGACTGGGGAATTCCGAAGTGAAGTGACTGCACTTCTTTTACCATGCAGGCGCCCGCACAGGGAGGCGTCCCGGAAACAAGAAGGCGCCACCCCGCTGGAGCGGAGTGGCGCCTGGCTATCCGATACGACGCCTAGGCCAGACTACCGGCTCTACGGCTTGTACAGCTTGTTCCAGTTTACGAGGTAGTTCTTCCGGAACTCCGGGGTGTAGCGGAATACGTCCCAGGGCTGCATCGACTTGGCATCCAGTGACCCGGGGATGCCCGGAATCGGGCTCGCCGTTTCACCCCGCCCATTCCAGGCCGTCTGGCCGCGGCGCGACATGATGAAATCGAGGAACACCAGCGCGGCATTCGGGCGCTTGGCGTGCGCCAGGGCCACCATCACATCGGCACTGGCAAAGGCCGGATTGGTCAGCACCGTCTTGATCGGCGCGCCCTGTGCAATCAGTGGATTGGCGATTCCATAGATGCTCATCACGGTTGCGGCCAATTCACCGGATGCGGTTCCCTGCGTGATGGGCACGGTTCCGACCATCAGCTTGGGGTTCTGGGCTGCAAACTTCTCGAGGAAATCGGCGCCCTGGGTATTTCCCAGCCATTCGTAATAGGCAAACACCGTCTCCGCCACCATGTCCGACGCGCCAACCCGGCCCTTGAATTCAGGCCTCAGGAGATCGCGGTAGCCGGTAACCGGTGTCTTCACCAGGTTGGTGTTGTAGGCAATCATGTAAGGCTGGATGGCGATGATCGGGACTGCCCCGTACAGCAGGTACTCCTTCGGATACTCCGCGTTCGCCGGACCGGCCGGTTTCAGGAAGAAGTTTTCCGCAGACTTCTCCTTGTGCCAGATGGCATTGGAATACTGGCTGATGTCGGCACCGTCAAGATTGGCTTTCTTTTCGTTCTCGATGACGACCATGTGTTCGGCCGGCTGCACCTGGCGCTTGGACTCCACCCGGATCTCCGGATAGACACTGCTGAAATCCTTGATGACGCGGTCGATCAGCGGCGCCACGGTCTGGTAATAGATGACTACGTTGCCTTCCTTCTTGGCAGCGGCGACGATTCTCTGCCAGTTGGCATCTGCCTGCGCATTGGAGGCAGGGGCCCACACTGCGGCCAGCATTGTCGCTGCGGCCACGAGGCCCAGCTTGACCGCTCCGCTCGTTCCCGTCTTGATTCTCATCGATCTTCCCTTTTCGTCAGATGGTTGTGGTGGTTACTTGCAAAAAACTCTGGCCCGGCGTTGCGCGGCCCAGATCGATCCGGCCACGCCGACTTAAGCCGCGCCATGTCAGACCGCACGCTTGCGAAATTTCAACTTCAATTCCTTCATCGAAAACTGGGTCGCACCCGGTGAGTGCACCGGGTACGGCTGAGGCGCGCCGAGCTGAAAATCCTCCATCCGGTCGAGGATCACGTTGTAGGCCACGGTGAGTTCCGCCCGTGCCAGCGCCGCGCCAGGGCAAAAATGCGTTCCCCGGCTGAACGACATGTTGTGTGCGGCGTTTTTGCGGCGGATATCGAACTTTTCCGGTTCCGGGAACATTTCCGCGTCGCGATTCCCCGCGGCGAATCGCATATTGCACAAGGAACCCTTCGGGATGGTCGTGCCCGATACCTCGACGTCACTGGTCGCGATCCGCCACAGGCCCTGCACCGGCGATTCCCAGCGCAGGCTTTCATTGATGAAACCGGGCAACAGGTTCCGGTCGGCTCGAACGTCGGCCGCCACGTCGGGGAAACGGATCATCTGCCACAGGCCGTGGGTCAGCGCACTGAACACCGTCTCGTAGCCGCCACTGATCAACTGGTGCATGAGGTTCTGCAACTCTTCCATGGACAGCGGCGCCTCCCCCTCGTACGCCATCACGAGCGCCGACATCAAATCCTCGCGCGGGTGCTTCTTGCGGTCCTCGAAAATCCCGGCAAAGAAGTGCTGCATCTGGATTTCGATGCGGGCTGCCGCTTTCAATTCCTCGAGGGGCAACACAGTGGTGCCATAGGACAGCAGGTTGGCGGACCAGGCCCTGAACTGCTGGTAGTCCTTGGCCTCCAGCCCGATCAGTTCGGCCACGATCATGCCCGGAAACGGCAACGCGAACTCTTCCATGAAATCGACCTCGCCGCGGTCGATGAACTTGTCGATGAGCTGGTTGGCCAGCGCTTCAAGGCGCGGCTGCAGGTCCCGCACCTGGCGAACGTTGAAAGCGCGGTCGATGATCTTGCGGTAGCGCGCGTGCTGGGGTGGATCGGCACGCTGCAGCGTCGGCACGTGCTCCCACCCCTGCTCGCGCAACATGGCCTTGAAGACGTTGCCGTTCTCTCCCTGCAACAGGGTCGCCCTCTCCATCACGTTGGAGAAGCTCCGGTAATTGCGCAGGGCCTTGTCCAGGTCCTCGTACTTGCTGAGAATGTAGAGATCCTTATCGGGCACCTTGTAGACCGGGCATTTCGCATGCAGGGTCCGGTAGAACTCGTACGGGTCGCTTTGCACCTCGTTGTCGAAAAAACTGAAATTCTCGAGCGGCTGCACCGCTTCGCTCAAAGCCGCCTCTGCTTCCTTGCTTCCCATCGCGCCTCCCCAACGATATATAGTGTCGCTTCAACCCATGCGCAGGATAGCCGGCCTGCAGCCGGCCTGCACGGGTTTCTGCAATGGCACTCGACAATGGCGAGGGATGATCCGGGCCGGCGAACGAAGTCCTTCCGGAACACCGCATACCAAGGGAGAAATCAATGACTGACGCACCGATCACGCCGGCACCCCAGCTCAACGACTGGCACGTGGACCACCTGCGACGCTATCTCGCGAGCAACGGCGCCGATGGCCACGTCTGGAAATCGCCGCGACCGGAGGCCCCGAACCCGGTGACCATCCTGTTGCTCACGACAACGGGCAGGCGCACCGGGAAGCCGTTCACCTTTCCGCTGATCTACGGCGCACATGGCGACAGCTTCGTCATCGTGGCCTCCAAGGGCGGCGCCCCGGAACACCCGGGCTGGTACCTCAACCTGCACGCCAGCCCCGCGGTCGAAGTGCAGGTGCTGGCGCGGCGCTTCAAGGCCCGGGCCCGCACAGCCGCCGGCGAAGAGCGCGCGAAGCTCTGGAAGCAGATGGCGGATTTCTTCCCGCCCTATGTCGAATACAAGGAGAAGACCGGCCGCGAAATTCCGCTCGTGGTGCTGGATCCGCAATAAGAAACCGGTTGCAAAAGAAATTTTTGCAACCCCTGATGCAGACCAGCAGCAGGGGAGGGATCCCCCGATTTTGCAATCAACGTCAAGGCAACGGCCTGTTCAGCCCTTCAATGCCGCCTTGTAGGCAATGAATGTCGGCACTGTGTCCGGGATGTCCGCCGACTGCACCTCCGCGCCAGGCCAGCGCCGGCGCAGCGTTTCGCCATAGGCCGTTGCCATCTCCTCGAAGGGCAGCACGTAGCGGAACTTCGTGTCGCGGGCCTTGAAGCGCCATTGGCCATCGACGCGCTCGTATCGGTCCAGGTAGCGGATGCCCAGCCACAGCGTTTTTCCGTTCAGTGACAGTTCGGCATGCGCGTTGACCACGCCGCTGGCCATATCATCGGACTCGAACCTGAAATGCCAGCTGTTCGGGTAGTGGTAGGTGGGGCCATAGGCCGCGCCCCTCTCCCGGTAGAAGTCCATGATGGCATTGCGCCCGCTCACGCCGTTGAAGAAAGAATCCTCGACATACATGGCCTTGAGGCTGGCGAAGTCCCGGTCATCGACCGCGACGCCATAGCGCGAGATCAGTTCCCCGATTTCGAGGCGATCCTCGACCCTGCGCAGGCGCATTTCGACATCACTGCGACCTTGTTCGGATTGGTTCATGTTTGCCCCTGTGTGGAATCGCACTGTGTGAGGAACTTCGCAAAGAGTACCTCACGACCTCCAAGCCTTCACGACTTACAAGCCACGCGCAAAAAATAAAACGCCACCCCGCACAAACGGAGTGGCGTCATGGTTCCGGACGGCGCCCCAACGTTCAGGGCACCATGCAGCAAGTACTAAGGCTTGAACAGCTTGTTCCACTTCACCAGGTAGTTCTTCTGGAACTCGGGCGTGTAGCGGAACGGATCCCAGATGTTCATGGTCTTGGCATCCAATGAACCCGGGACACCCGCCATGGGGCTGGCGGTTTCGCCCCTGCCATTCCAGGCGGTCTGCCCGCGCTTGGACATGATGAAATCCATGAACAACAAGGCCGCGTTCGGGCGCTTGGCATGCGCCAGGGCCGCCATCACGTCGGCACTGGCAAAGGACGGGTTGGTGAGCACCGTCTTGATCGGGGCGCCCGAGGCAATCAGCGGATTGGCGATGGCGTAGATGCTCATCAGCGTCCCTGCCAGTTCACCCGATGCCGTTCCCTGCGTGATGGGAACCACACCGACGGCCAGCTTGGGCTTTTGCGCCGCGAACTTCGCCAGGAAATCGTCGCCCTGCGTTTTTTCCATCCATTCGTAATAGGCGAATACCGTTTCCGCCACCATGTCCGAGGCACCCACCCGGCCGCTGTATTCGGGCTTCAGCAGGTCGCGGAAACCCGTGGGTGGCGTCTTGATCAGGTTGGTGTTGTACGCGAGCATGAACGGCTGGATCGCGATGATCGGGACCACCCCGTACAACAGGTACTCCTTGGGAAAATCAGCCGTCGCCGGCCCGATCGGTTTCATGAAGTAGTTCTCGGCCGCCTTCTCCTTGTACCAGATGGCATTGGCGTACTGAGTGATGTCGGCGCCATCGATGTTCATCTTTTTCTCGTTCTCGATCACCGCCATGTGCTGTGCCGGCTGGACCTGGCGCTTGGACTCGACCCGGATCTCCGGATAGGCCGCCTGGAAATCCTTGATGACGCGGTCGATCAACGGTGCCACCGTCTGGTAGTAAATGACCAGATTGCCTTCCTTCTTGGCGGCCGCGACGATCTTCTGCCAGTTGGCATCGCCCTGGGCGAAGGACGGCGCCGCGAATGTGGATAACAGCAGGGCCAGCAGGGCCATGCTGCTTTTCGCAAACAATCCACTGCTCGATGTGAGTCTCATTGCATTTCCCTCTCGTAAGTGATGTTCACCAGTTGACTCTCGGCCTGCTGACGTTCGCACACCGACTTGTTCCATTCCCGAAGAATGGGTGGCGGATTATGCTCGAAATACAGCTCATGCACACCCCCTTCTTTCGGGCCCTTCTTTCGGGCGGCCCACCCATGGTCGGCTGCCGACAGCGGGGGGGGGGCGGCGCGGGGACCCATCAGGTTGCGGGCCCTTGCAGCCCTCCGTAGAATGGCAGCGCCGGTTCAGAATTCGCCGCTTTCGCATCCCAAAACCATTTTTCTCCCAGGATTGGAATCGCGTGCCACTACCCGCCTCAGGATCGCGCAGGGAAATCCATCACCGGCAACTCGAGATGCGCGGCTACCAGCGCGAGGACGGGCTGTTCGAGATCGAGGGCTGCGTCACCGACGCCAAGACCTACGACTTCCAGCCCGAAGGCGGGCGCGAAGTCCCGGCGGGCGAGCCGCTGCACCAGATGTGGGTGCGGCTGGTGGTCGACGACGAGCTGCTGATTCACGATGCCATTGCCGTGACCGACGCGCATCCCTACACGGCGTGCCCGGAGGCCGCGGCGGCCATCGCGGGTCTCAAGGGCCTGCGCATTGCATCGGGCTGGGCCAGGGCGGTCAACGAGCTCATGGGTGGCGCCAAGGGCTGCACGCACATCCGCGAAATGCTGATGCCGCTGGCTTCTGCGGCGTTCCAGACCACCACCAGCGTACGCATGGCAAAGCCCATCAAGCTCGATGCAGCGGGCCGCCCGACCAAACTGAACAGTTGCCACGCCTATGCCACCGACGGCCCGCTGGTGCTGAAGCGCTTTCCGGAATTCCATGCGTCGAAGGCCGGGGCCAAGACGCACACAGCCCGCTGAGGGCAGCTGACGCTGGCAGCGTGAGCGGCCACCAAGGTTCAAGCAGCGCGGCCGAGCCTGCGTAGCAGGCAGCGCGGTCCCTCTACGTGATCGTCCCCGCCCGGCGCAAGGCATCGATTTCTTCCCGCGTCATCCACGCCGACAGCGCCTTGTCGGTGTTCTCGGGCGTGATCGGCTGTGGCCCCATGCGCACCGCTGACGGCGTGCGGGAAAAGCGCGGCGCAGGTGCCGGTTGCGTGACGCCATCCACGGTGACGTAGGCATCGCGCGCCTGCGCGTGCGGATGCCGCGGCGCCTCGTCGAAGTCGAGCACCGGCGAGATGCAGGTATCCACGCCCTCGAAGAGCGTGCACCACTCGTCGCGGCTGCGTGTCCTGAACCTGGCGGCCAGCAGCAGCTTGTGCTGCTCCCACTTCGTGCGATCCAGGTGGTCGCCGAGGTCCGCCGGATCGATGCCGAGCTTGCGCACCAGCTCATCGTGGAACTTCTTTTCGTTGGCGCCGACCGCAACGTAGCGGCCGTCCGAACACTCATAGACTTCGTAGTAATAGGTGCCGCCATCCAGGAGGTTGCTGCCGCGCTCGGGAAGCCAGGCACCGGACGCATGACGACCATAGAAACTCGTGGCAAGCGACGCCGCGCCATCGATCATGGCGGCATCCACCACCTGGCCCTGGCCCGATGTTCTTGCCTCGATGATGCCGGCCAGGATGCCTTGCACTACGTACATGCCACCGCCACCCATGTCACCGACCAGGGCGAGGGGAATGGAAGGCGGTTGCCCGCGCCTGCCAATGGCGTTCAACACCCCGGTGAGCGCGATGTAATTGATATCGTGGCCGGGCGCCTTGGCCATCGGGCCGGTCTGCCCCCAGCCGGTCGCACGCGCGTACACCAGGCGCGGATTGCGCGTGAGGCACACTTCGGGCCCGAGGCCCAGACGCTCCATCACCCCCGGCCGGAAGCCTTCGATCAGCGCATCGGCCTTGGCAATGAGGCCGAGCGCGCATTCGATGGCATCCGGCCGCTTCAAGTCGAGCGGCACCGTCCAGCGCCCGCGACGCATCACGTCGAAGGAGCCGCCCGGCCGCCGGCGCGCCGCATCGGCATCCGGCACGGCGCGATCGATGCGAATCACCGTCGCCCCCATGTCGGCCAGCATCATCGCGCCCATCGGCCCCGGCCCGAAGCCGGCGAATTCGACGATCTTGATTCCCTTGAGTGGTCCCATGGCTTTTCCGTTCGATGTCATTGGTTACCCGGCGTCATCCCCGGACAGTAGAATAGCGGACTACGCGGTGCAGATGAAATGGTGCTCGCAACTATTGGGCTGCGTCGCTTGAACTTCAATCTCGACTGACAGGGAAAATCACATGGCTTATGGCAACAAGTATTCGACTCTGGCTCGGCTCATCAGTGGCGCGCTCTTCGCCACCAGCATTGTCACAACCGCGACGGCGCAGGCGCAAGCCAACTGGCCGACGAAGCCGATCCGCGTCGTGGTTGCCTTTGCGCCGGGTGGGGGCGTGGATGTCATGCTGCGCCACCTCACGCAGCCGCTCGCGGAACTGCTTGGCCAATCGGTGGTGGTGGACAACAAGCCGGGCGCGAGCGGCCTCGTCGCAGCGCAGGAAGTGTCGCGCGCGGCACCCGATGGCTACACCATCCTCTCCACGGCAACCAGCACCGAGACCGCGGCCCCCTTCCTGCTCAAGACCGACGTCAATCCGGCCAAGGAACTGTTGCCGCTGGCCGGCATCGGGCGCTTCCAGCTCAGCGTCATCGTGCGACCGGGACTTGCCGCCAAGAACATCAGGGACCTGGTTGCCATGGCCAAGGCCAACCCGGACAAGATGACCTATGCCTCCTCGGGACCCGGCACCACGCCGCATCTCGTGGGCGAGTTGTTCCTGCAGCAGGCCGGGATCCAGGTCCGCCACATCCCCTACAAGGGATCCAACCCGGCCATGCAGGCCACCATCGCCGGCGAAACCGACTTCGTGTTCGACCCGGGCCTTGCCTTCCCCCACGTACGCGCCGGCCGCGGCCAGATCCTTGCCGTGGCCAGCGACAAGCGCACCCCGGCCTTCCCCGATGTTCCGACGGTTGCCGAAGCGGGTGTTCCGGGCGTGAACATCGACACCTGGGTCGGTCTCTGGTATCCGCTCAACACCCCAGCCGACATCGTCAACCGCTTCAACGCCGCGCTGGCCAAGGTGCTGGCACGCCAGGACGTCAAGGACAAGTACGCCGTCCTCAGTGGCGAGGCGCTGTTCGTCCCGCAGGCACAGTATCGCGAATTGCTGGCGAAAGAAGCGCAGGTGCAATCCGCGCTCATTAAGAACCGCAAGATCACCGCCGAGTAATCCGGCTCTCTCCGGGGCAATGCGCCTGGCGCATTGCCTCAACACGACATCGTCACGAAACAGCAATCGCCCGGCACCGGGCCATCACTATCCGGCACCTGCTCCTGCGCCGGCTGCGCGCGACGGTCGAGAATAAATCCATACAGCAGACGCGCTCGGCAAAAACGGGCCCTGCACCCAATGGCACTGACTTAAGGGTTTTTCGCGCGTCCCCTGCGGCTGAAAGCGGTTTGCTGAAGATCGTTGTTTTCGTGCGGATAG
>CAXNGL010000119.1:0-8732 GCA_964201515.1 Burkholderiales bacterium | reverse complement strand
ACGGGATCGCGCTAGACATCACCGATTTCCGCGGCAACTCCAACAACTGCGTCGCGGCGGTAATTTCCGGGGCTGTGGAACTCTGCCAGGTCGGCGCCAGCACGATGAGCGACGCCATCGCCGAAGGCGGCGACTTCAAGATCATCGCGCTGACCACCGGCCCGCTCGGCGAGTTCGTCCTCACCGCCAAGGCCGTCTCGCGCATGGGCTCGGTCAACGCCGCCAGCCCGCTGAACGACAAGCTGCGCGCCATGAAGGGTCTGCGCATCGTGTCCTCCGGCGCCGGCACTCCCCACTACCTCTCCATGGAATCGGCCCTGCAGCGCGTCGGCCTTAACGTCGGCGACCTCAAGTTCCGCACCCTGGTCGACCCCGTCGCCATCATGGAAGGCATCCGCAACGACCAGATCGACGGCGCGCTGTGGACCGTGGGCGGACTGTCGCAGGTCATTGCCGACAAGTCTGGCGTGCGCTGGATCAACCTGGCCGCAGGCGAGGTACCGGAAGTGAATCCGCTGCCATTCGTGGTGACCATGGGCCAGTCTGCCTGGATCGCCAAGAACCCCCAGACGGTGACGAAGCTGCGCGCAGCATTGGCTGAAGCAGTCGAGCTGATCAACAAGGAACCGGCGAAGTATGCGGCCGCCATCAAGGCCAAGTATTTTCCGCAACTGAACCAGGCGATCTGGGACGAGAGCTTCTCGCTCTCGCGGCCTGCCTTCTTCAAGGGCGCGACCGCCCCGCGCGCCGGCTGGGATTACATGCTGAAGATGCAGGCGGCGTCGACCAAGAAGGACTACACGCGCGCCGCCTATGAGCGAGCGATCATCCCAGAGGCACAGGTCAAGTAGCCGCTGCAGGATCAAAGCCCGGTTCGGCGCCACGGCGCCCCCGGGCCGCCGCTGGCCCCGCCTCAGGCCTGACTGACGAATTCGACCCTCCCGGGAACTGCGATCAGATGCCACCAACCGACAACCGGCTGCGCGCGGAAATCCGCGACCTCAACGACGACTATGCCGCCCGGCTCGACAACTTCGAGCTGGAAGCCTGGGCCGAAATGTTCACCGATGACGCCTTGTACGTCATCACCGCACGCGAGAACTTCGACGCCGGACTGACGCACGGCACCGTCTGGTGCGAGGGGCGCGCAATGATCAACGACCGCGTGCTGGCTATCCGCAAGGCGCTCGTCTACGAGGACCGCTACCTGCGCCACTTCGTGAGCGGCGTCCGGGTCAATGCCGACACCGGCGAACTCATCGAATGCCAGGCGAACTTCATGGTGGTCGAGTCGATGATCGACGCCAAGCCGGAGATCATCTTGCTCGGCCGATACATCGACAAGGTGCAACGGCTCGGCGGCAGCTTGAGGTTCCGCGAACGCACTTGCGTGTTCGACAACCACTGGCTGCCGCGCGCGCTGATCCTTCCGATCTGACCGACACTGCAGGAGCTGCAAGCCATGGCTGAGGACACCCAGACGACACTGAAAAAGGTTTGGCCGGCCGAGCGCATGACGCGCCTGCCGGCCTGGATCTATTCCGACCCCGAGCTGTTCACGCGGGAAATGGACACCTTCTTCTTCGGCAAAACCTGGAACTACATCGGCCTGGAATGCGAAGTACCGACGCCGGGCTCCTTCAAGCGCAGCTGGATCGGCACCAAGCAGGTCCTGCTCACCCGCGACAAGGATGGCGAGATCCACGTGCTTGAGAACCGCTGCGCACATCGCGGCACCCCGGTTTGCTGGAAGCAGGCGGGCAAGGCCAAGAGCCTCATGTGCCCGTACCACCAGTGGACCTACAACCTCGACGGCAGCCTGCAGGGCCTGCCGTTCATGCGCGGCACCATGGGCAAAGGCGGCATGCCCAAGGATTTCGACCGCAAGGACCACAAGATGCGCAAGCTGCGGATGGCGCGGCGCGGCGGCGTCGTGTGGGCGAGTTTCCGCGATGACGGCCCGGACTTCGAGACCTACTGCGGCCCCGACATCCTCAAGCTCTACGACCGCCACTGCAACGGCAAGCCGCTGCGTTTGCTCGGCTACAGCCGGCAGTTGCTGCCGATCAACTGGAAGGTATATATCGAGAACCTGCGCGACCCGTATCACGCCACCATCCTGCATGCCTTCTTCGTCACCTTCGGCCTGTTCCGCGCCGAAGTGAAGCTGCACACCGACTCTCCGGAAGGCGGCCGCCACGAGCTTGCCAGCACCCAGTACTCCGGCGACACGGCCAAGCAGGAAAACGAGTCGACCAAGCAGATGACCAACCTCAAGTCCGGGCTGGAACTGGAGGATATGAGCATCGTCAAGCCCATCGACGAACTGAAGGACGGCGCGCTCGCCAACTTCAACCTGTTCCCGAGCGTGCACGTGCAGCAGCACGCCAACATCTTTTCCATGCGCCATATCATTCCCAAGGACGTCAACTCGATGGAACTCGCCTGGACGCAGTTCGGCTATGCGGACGACGATGCGACGATGCAAAAGGCGCGGCTCAAGCAGGCCAACCTGATCGGCCCCGCGGGGCTGGTATCCATCGAGGACGGCGAAGTGCTGGCGGTCCTGCAGACTGGCGTGAACGCCTATCCGGAAGGCATCCAGGTGCTCGAGATGGGCGGCAAGGACGTCAATCTCCCCAGCGACCACTACATACACGAAGACCTGCTGCGGGCCTTCTACCAGTTCTATCGCCGGGAGATGGGCTTGTGAAAAACCGCCGGGACAATGCGCAATGCGCTGGATCGAGATAGCAAAGTCGCAGGATGTGGTGGATGACGATGCCGTTGCCCGCGAGGCCGAGGGCGTCTGCATCGCCTTGTACCGTCAAGGCAGCGATCTGACCGCCATCGGCAACATCTGCCCGCACATGGGCAATGTGTTCCTGTCCACCGGCTGGCTCGAGGATGGCGCGATCGAGTGCCCCCTGCACCAGGCGCGCTTCGACATCCGCACGGGCAAGTGCCTGTCCGGCCCCGCGGAGGAAGATGTTCCCGTATTTCCCGTGAAAGAAGAGGACGGCCGGATATTCGTTTCACTGGACGGACATGGCTGAGCACGCATGAGCACTGCATCCGACAACGCGATCCGGCCTGCCCGCATGCAGGGAAAGACCGTGATCGTCACCGGTGCCGGCTCCGGGCTCGGCCAGGCTGCCGCACTGGCCTGCGCCGCCGAGGGCGCGAACATCGTCTGCGCGGGGCGCACCATTGGCTCCGTGCAGGCCACCGCGGCCGACGCCACGAACGCGGGGGGCTCCGCATTCGCGCATGCCGTGGATATCAGCGACATGGCGTCCACCGAAGCACTTGCCGCAGCGACCCTCGCCAGGTTCGGACGCATCGATGCCCTGATCAACGTGGCCGGCATCGCCGGCCCCGGTACTGCGCTCACGACAGCCAAACAGACCTGGGACCAGGTCCTCAGCATCAACCTCACCGGCACCTGGTTGATGTCGCGCGCCGTGCTTCCTGCCATGATCGAACAGAAGGATGGGTCCATCGTCCTGATGTCCAGCCTCGGCGGCATGGTCGGCGTGCCGGACATCTTGGCTTACTGCGCCTCCAAGGGCGGGGTCAACGCGCTGACCAGGCAGATGGCCTGCGACTACGCGCCCCACAACATCCGGGTCAATGCCATCTGCCCCGGCACGGTGAAAACGCCGCTGGTCATGAAACCCTACAATGATGCCGGCGCACGCAATCCGGCCGAAAAGGAGCGCATGATGGAACGCGCACTCAAGCGCTGGCCACTCGGGCGCTGGGGCCAGCTCGACGAGATCGCAGCGCTGTGCGTGTTCCTCGCCAGCGGGGAATGCGGCTGGATGACCGGCGTGATCACCCCGCTGGATGGTGGCATGACCGCCATGGGATGGCAGGTCGGGCGCTGAACGGGAAAGCTCACAATCGGATTCTCAACCACCCAAGGGAGATAGAGGCCATGGAAAAAGTCGTCAAGATGAACTCGGGGCGCAGCATTCGCGAGCAGGTCAGCGAGGCCGAATGGCAGCTGCGCGTGGACCTCGCCGCCTGCTACCGCCTGATGGCCCACTTCCGCATGACCGACCTCATCTACAACCACATCACGGCGTGCGTTCCCGGCGCGGACCATCACGTGCTGATCAACGACTACGGCCTGCACTACGAGGAGATCACGGCCTCGAACCTGCTCAAGATCGACCTGGAGGGCAATATCCTCCTCGCGCAGAACCCGGACTGCGAAGTGAACTATCCCGGCTACGTCATCCACAGCGCGGTGCATGCGGCGCGCGAGGATGCCGCGTGCGTCATCCATACGCATACGCGGGCGACCATGGCGGTGGCCGCCATGCAGTGCGGGCTCCTGCCGCTCAGCCAGATTGCCATGCGCTTCTACAACCGCATCAGCTACCACGACTACGAAGGTCCGGCCGTCGATCTCGACGAGCGCGTGCGGCTGGTGGCCGACCTGGGCAAGAATGACGCCATGCTGCTGAAGAACCACGGCACCCTGGTGGTGGGCCGCAGCGTGCCCGAAGCCTTCAACCTGATCTACTTCCTGGAGATGGCCTGCCAGGCGCAGGTCGATACCCTGTCGAGCGGGATGCCCTACAGCCTGCCGGCAAAGGCCGCGGCCGAAAAAGCCGCCAGCGTGATGCAACCGGTGAACGACAGCCCGCACGGCAGCATGGACGGCACCCGCGAGTGGCCGGCGATGCTGCGCATGATGGACCGCAGGGACGCTTCGTTCAGGAACTGACGCTGCAACGTCCCGCTGCGGCCGGCATCGGCAGCATGCGCGCCTGAAGCAGCCCCTGAAGTCGGGGGTCAAGCGGGGGCGTACCCCCCTTTTTTTCACCCCCCTCGCGCCCAAGATAGGCATGCACTTTCGAAGCATTCAGAATAATTCATTGGAATGAATATGCGCCGTCCGATAAATTGCGTCGGTCGACCCTTCAATTGCAAGGATTAAGGGGTTGATCCGAGCGCAAGCGCACATCCCTGCGCAGGATCGCGTAGCAGAATGCATACAACCACTGGAGATGACCATGTCAAACGACGCAAAGTGCCCATTCGCCGGCGACGCCCGCACCAACACCGTGGCCGGAGTCCAGTCGAACGCGGACTGGTGGCCCGACCAGCTGAAGCTGGACATCCTGCACCAGCACTCCCCGAAGTCCGACCCCATGGGCGAGGCATACAACTACGCCGAAGAATTCAAGAGCCTCGACCTGAATGCAGTCGTCAAGGATCTCCATGCATTGATGACCGATTCGCAGGACTGGTGGCCGGCCGACTGGGGCCATTACGGCGGCCTGATGATCCGCATGGCCTGGCACAGCGCCGGCACCTACCGCATCAGCGACGGTCGCGGTGGCGCCGGCACCGGCAACCAGCGCTTTGCACCCCTCAACAGCTGGCCGGACAACGGCAACCTGGACAAGGCACGCCGCCTGCTGTGGCCGATCAAGCAGAAGTATGGCCGCAAGCTCTCCTGGGCCGACCTGATGATCCTCGCCGGCAACGTTGCGCTGGAGTCGATGGGCTTCAAGACCTTCGGCTTCGCCGGCGGGCGCGAGGACATCTGGGCACCCGAAGAAGACATCTACTGGGGTGCCGAGACGACCTGGCTGGGTGACAAGCGCCACTCGGGCGACCGCAAGCTCGAGAATCCCCTCGGCGCCGTGGAGATGGGCCTGATCTATGTCAACCCGGAAGGCCCGGACGGCAACCCAGACCCGGTGGCCTCGGGCCGCGATGTTCGCGAAACCTTCGCCCGCATGGCCATGAACGACGAAGAGACCGTGGCGCTGGTTGCGGGCGGCCATACGTTCGGCAAGGCCCACGGCGCGGGCGACACCAAACTGGTCGGCCCCGAGCCCGAAGGCGCACCGATCGAGGCGCAGGGCCTGGGCTGGATCAACAAGCTCGGCACCGGCCGCGGCGTGCACACCACCACCAGCGGCATCGAAGGCGCCTGGAAACCAAACCCCACGACATGGGACAACGGCTATTTCGACATGCTGTTCGGCTACGAGTGGGAGCTGACGAAAAGCCCGGCTGGCGCCCACCAATGGGTGGCCAAGAACGTCAAGCCGGAGCACATGATCGTGGATGCGCACGATCCGTCGAAGAAGCACCCGCCGATGATGACCACGGCTGACCTGTCGCTGCGCTTCGACCTGGCCTACGAGAAGATCTCGCGGCGCTTTCACAAGAATCCGAATGAATTCGCCGACGCCTTTGCCCGCGCCTGGTTCAAACTGACGCACCGCGACCTGGGCCCGGTCGCGCGCTACCTGGGCCCGCTGGTACCCAGGGAAGTGCAGATCTGGCAGGACCCGATCCCCGCCGTAGACCATCCGCTGGTCAACGCGCAGGACATCGCCGCCCTGAAGGCCAAGCTCCTCGCCTCCGGTCTATCGATCTCCCAGCTGGTTGCCACCGCCTGGGCATCGGCTGCTAGCTTCCGCGGTTCGGACAAACGCGGCGGGGCGAACGGGGCGCGCATCCGCCTGGCGCCGCAGAAGGACTGGGAAGTCAACCAGCCGGACGATCTAGCGAAGGTCCTCAAGACACTGGAAGCGATCCAGAAGGACTTCAACAGCACGCAGACAGGTTCGACCAGCAGCGGCAAGAAGGTGTCGCTGGCCGACCTGATCGTGCTGGGCGGTTGCGCGGCCATCGAGACCGCTGCCAAGAAGGCCGGCCAAGACGTTACGGTCCCCTTCTCGCCGGGACGCATGGATGCGTCGCAGGCACAGACCGATGTGGCCTCGTTCGCCGTGCTGGAGCCGGCCGCAGACGGATTCCGCAACTACGTCCGCAAGGGACTCGATGGATCGGCGGCCGAGCTGCTGCTGGACAAGGCGCAGTTACTGAGGCTGACCGCCCCCGAGATGACGGTGCTCATCGGCGGCCTGCGCGTTCTGAATGCGAACGCCGGCCAGTCCGGACACGGCGTGTTCACCCAGCGCCCCGAGGCGCTGACCAATGACTTCTTCGTCAACCTGCTCGACATGAAGACAAAATGGCAGAAGTCCGCCACCGACGGCGTGCTGGAAGGCCGCGATCGGGCATCGGGCGAGCTGAAGTGGACCGGCACCGTGGTCGATCTCGTCTTCGGTTCGAACTCGCAGCTGCGCGCCCTGGCGGAGGTCCATGCGTGCAATGACTCGCAGCAGGCGTTCGTGCATGACTTCGTGGCGGCCTGGAACAAGGTGATGAACCTGGACCGCTACGATCTTTCCTGAAGTCGAAGGAACTGGAGAACCCACTGGCCGCGAACCCGGGCAAGCAGCATCGCTGGCGATCTTTCACGGGCCAGCGCCCGGGAATCCACGCTGGCACGGTTCGCTGGTGCCGATTCGTACCATGCAACTTGCCGGAGCGTCGGGCCCTTGCCGCAGCCACGCAAGCCGCCCGATGGCGGCACGTGGACGCCGCATGCCCGCGTGCTAGCATCGGCCCCTGCCAACCCGGAGGCTGAAGTCGATGAAACAGAACACCGCGGAACTCATCCGCATGGGCCGCCTGCATTCCACGCACGAAGCCAAGATGGACCTGGAACAGACGCTCGCCACCATGGAAGCCCCCTACTACTACGAAGCCTGGCCGCTCGGCCTGCGCATGGAGGGCTACGACAACGCCCGCAAGTATTACGAGTACCACTTCAAGACGCTGCGTCCGCGCATCGTCGGCCGCGACATCATCGGCGAGTGGGAGGGCGACGACGGCCTCGTGCTGGAGCATTACATGCACGTGCGCATGGACGACGGCAGGATCGAAAAATTCCGTTTCATGGCGGTGGTGGCATTCGGCGCGCACGGCGTGGCGGGCGAGCGCATCACCGCCGATGAGC
The DNA here is from genome assembly GCA_964201515.1 of Burkholderiales bacterium. GTDB lineage: Bacteria > Pseudomonadota > Gammaproteobacteria > Burkholderiales > SG8-39 > CAIYPG01. The sequence continues at coordinate 892 of CAXNGL010000119.1, read as the reverse complement.
GATTTTTCCGGATGCTGTTCGGGCCGCTGCTCGACACCGCCTTCAAGCCGATCACGCCGCCCTGAGGCGGGTTGTTCGCACGCCCTTGCGCGCGGCACGCGCAAGCCGGTGATGGCAGCTATCATTCCTGCGCAACGCAACGGAGGAACACCATGAACGTGACCAACGCGCTGACGGTAACACCGCTGCCACAATCACTGGGTGCCACAGTGCACGGCCTCGACGTGCGGGGCGTTCTGTCGCCCGATACGGTCAAGGCACTCCACGACGCCTGGTACCGGCACCAGGTGCTGTTCTTCCCGCAGCTCAACCTGACGCAAGAGGAGCACATCGCCTTCGGCAGCGTGTTCGGCGAACTGTCCGCCGTCAGCCCGGGCAAGGACGATTACCGCAACCTGAAGAAGATCGGGCCCAAGGGCGAGATCTTCGTGCTCGACGCAGCCGAGAGGCGCGCCGACGTCTGGCACAGCGACGTGAGCTTCACCAGAGTGCCTCCCATCGGCTCGCTGCTGTCCATGAAGGTCTGCCCGGACAAGGGCGGTGACACCATGTGGTCGAACCAGTATGCCGCCTACGACGCGCTGAGCCCGGCGCTGCGATCGCTGGTCGACCGGCTCGAAGCCGAGCACGGCAAGAGCACCACGGGCAGCTCGGTGCATCCGGTGGTGCTGCGTCACGCCGTGACCGGCCGGCCGTCGCTCTATGTGAGCCGCGGTTTTACCGCGCGCATCGTCGGCCTCACGGCCATCGAAAGCGAAGGCCTGCTTGCCCTGCTGTTCCGCCACTGCGAGCAGCCGGAGTTCCAGACGCGCTGGAAGTGGCACGCCGGCGACGCGGTGCTCTGGGACAACCGCTGCACCATGCACTACGCCGTCAACGACTACGGCGATGC
>CAXNGL010000118.1:0-8784 GCA_964201515.1 Burkholderiales bacterium | reverse complement strand
ATCGGCGCATCCGGCATCGGCGCATGCACCGTCGGCGCTTGCGACGTTGACGTCGGCGCAGTCGAACAAATCCTCCAGCGACAAGGCCTCAGGCGCTGGCGCATCGGCCCGCGCGACGCATGGCATCAACCGGGCGTTGAGCCGCAGGTAGCCAGCCGCCGCGGGCGCGAGCTCGTTCGGCCTGCCCCAGGGCTCACTGATCGCCCTTGCGATGTGCGACTCGAGAACATCCGATGCACCCGCGAACCGCGCATGCTTCAGCACTTCGGCGAACATGGCGTGGGTCCGATCGCTGTCCTCCAGCGCCAGGGCATTCATGCAGCGCGCCATGGCAGCGTCCGCCTCGCCCAGTTCCGTGAGTACGCGGCAACTCATGAGCAGGGTCTCGACGTCATCGGACAATAGGACCAGTGCCTGCTCGAGGCTCTCCCTCGCCTCCTCCAGGCGCAGCAACTCATGCAGCACCGCGCCGCGATCGCTCAGCACCTTGGCGTAATCCGGTTTCAGCGCCAGTGCGCGCGCATAGCTGGCGAGCGCCTGTTCACGCCGGTTGAGCACGCGCTGGGCGGTGCCAAGGTCGTTGAATGCCACCGGATCGCGCGGGTTGCTGGCCACCGAGCGCTCCAGTAGTTCAATTGCGCCGGCAAGATTCCCGTTCTGCCCCTCGATCACACCCAGCCAGTGCAAGGCATCCGCGTGCCGAGGATCCAGATCGAGGACCTCGCGATACAAGTGCTGCGCGGTCGCCAGTTTCCCGCCTGCGTGATAGGAAGCGGCCTGCTGGAACTTGGATGCCGCAACGGCGGTGGACTGGCGCTTCCGGCTCATGGTGCGCGGATAGTAACTCATGGACGTTGCGGTAATGGCGCCGATGTTCGGCGCGTATTTCTCATCGCTGCTCTCCTCGCAGGGACCGAAGAACGCCTCGACGTCGAGGGAACAGATTACCTACCTGAGTAGTTACGTTAGAAGGCGCTAATTGCGACGGGCGGCGTCAAGTGCAATACCGACGAAAAGCAGCACGACAGCAAGCATAATGACGCCTGCGAGAATTTCCATGGCTATAACCTCCTGACCTCTCCAATGCGGCGCTCGATCTGGCGATGTAAGACGAAGATACCAAAGCCAAGCAAGACCACGGGGTAGTCAGACGGTAACTTCATTGGAGCCCCGATTGAAGCAGATCGATTACCCTTTGTACGATAGCGCGGTGAGTTACTGGAAGCAGCGCCCCGGCTTCGCGGATGACAATTGAGGCGCTCGCGGTAAAGAGTTTTCCCGGTCGCGCGAAGCTATCGCGGTGTAGTCCGCCTGACGCAAAGGAACTGCCTGTCAACGCAATTGCGGCAGGATCTCCGTAGGGATTGCTGGTGACCTGACCGAGTACCCGATCCGCACCACCGGCATGCGCCAATACGACTGCAGGACGCAGCTTGGAAGAAGAAAGATCCGAGAATGGGAAACGAACGAGAACGACTAAACCCGGGGCAAGTGCGACCACGCAGCCTCTTCCTCGGGGCGTTCCCAATCAGCAGCCAAAGCGGCTTCGCTCAAGAGTGCAGGCTCAGAGCCATCAGAATCCAGAACAGTGATGAGCACGCGCGACCCCGGCGGCAGCGTAAACGGCTCTTTCGGCCGGATCTGGCCGTTCGCGTCGACTTCGGCTTCGATTGTTGGAAACATGGCACAAAGTATACCAGCGTCAACACGTCGCCGTTTAAACAGGGTTAGCCACCAGCATGCGGTGCGCGGCGGCGACGGGGCGCACGCCGGTGCTCGCTGAGCCACTCCTTTAGTGCAGCGTTCATCCGAGTTTGCCAGCCTGGCCCATCAGCGCGAAATGCCGCGAGAACCTCGGGGTCGATCCGAATAGCGACCTGTTCTTTGGTGGGCGAGGTCATCTTCCGCGCCTTTGTGAAGCGTGTATGTCAAGAGAGTTCGACACGTAAGCGGGCAACGGCTTCTGGCCCGGAGACGGGTGTGGATTCGCCGAGTTCGATCTCCGAGTCTCGTTTGGCGGCGAGATTGTCCCAGGCTTTGTCTCGAGCCTTGTCGGCATCGAGGCTGGCAATCACACGGTCTAGCAGCCGTTCCCGCTCTGCGGCGGGAAGGCGAAGGACCTCAAGTTCCAAAGCTTCGACAGGCAGTGACATATTGGGAACCTTAATATTGGTGGTTCGATCTGCGTGGCTTGCCACAAGGCGGTTCAATTGGCATGTACTCCGGGCACGTCGGGCGAGTAGAGGACTTTCACCTTCAAGTGAGCGCGCCCTGCCGGGCGCACCAAAAAAAAACGGGCGTCTTGCGACGCCCGTTTTGTCCGTCCATCTGGCCCGGGGACTCAGTCGAAACTGCGCTCCCGGGTTCGACGCAAGGTCTAAAGCTGCTTAGAACTTGTGGGTGATGTTGCCGCCCCAGACGGTGTACGACTCGCCAGCGTTGTTGCCTGTAGTACCGGTGGCACCAAGGGCATTGACCGCGGTGTCCTGCGGACCATTGGCTGTCAGGGTGTCGTTGCTGATCTTGGTGTAGGTCAGGCCGACTTCGGTACGCTTCGAGAGCTCGTACATCCAGTTTGCCGACCACTGCTTGGCACCGGTGTTGCCGGTCTGGCCCAGGGCATTGACGACAATCTTGTCGCTGCCTGCCTTGGTGTAGTCCATCGCGAAGGTGTGCGGGCCGGTGGCGTACTTGCCGGTCAGCATCCAGACGGTCTTTTCGGACAGCTTGTTGCCGCCGGAAACGTTGGTCTGTGCCAGGGTGCCCGTGTAGGCGTTGGTCAACGTCGCACGCGTCCAGGAACCGCTCAGCGCAAAGCCATTGCCGAAGTCGTACGTTGCCCAGGCCTTGTGTGCCTTGACGTCACGAACAGCCAGTGAACCACCTACACCGGCAAGTGCCGTGCTGCCGTTGCCTGTGGCGGCACCAGCACCAGCGCTACCCAACGTAACGAATGTCGTGGTCGAGGCAACTGCATTCGCCGTAAAGCCGTCAACCTTGTTATCCATGTAGATGTACTGCAAGGACAACCCGCCCGTGGCATAGCCCGGTGCGAGAACCATCAACTGACCCTTGCGGGCAGCCCCGTTTGCACCAGCAGCCGGCGTGGCCAGATCCGCATCATTGCCTGCGTTCTGCGTGGAATAAACACCGGTCAGGGTGAAGCCGCTCCAGTTAGGCGAATTCCAGGTGATGGAATTGGTGTGACGGCCCTGGCCGAAGTTGGTCTGCTGCGTGGCTGATGTCTGCCCCGCCGCAACCACGGCGCCCGTGCCGATCTGCTGGGTGATGCCGACGTTGCCGGCAAATGCCAGACCGCGGTCGGAGCTGAAAGGGCCGCCCGTGCCGCCGGCGCCGCTGTACGTGGCCACGGAGCCGAAGCGCAGTGTACCCATGGTCTTGCTCTCGACGCCGACGAAGTTGGTGGCAGCGCCGGTGCCGCTGCCCAAGTTACCACCGGTGTTACCGGCACCGTCCATGGTCGGACGCCACTCGAAGCGACCGACTGCCGTCAGGCCGCCGCCGAGGTCTTCGCGCGCCTGGAAAATGACCTGGGTCACGTTGTCCGCCACGCGCGTCTCGCTGAGGTTGCCCTGGGCCGCGCCCGTCGCGTTGTAACGGGAGGTTGCGGCACCGAGTTGGGAACCAAGGGCGGCAGCCGGAAGGCTTCCGAACGACGTGACATTGCCGATCGAGTGCTGCGTCAGGCTCATGCGGAAGCCGCCTGAGATCGTGACCTGTGCCAGAGCCACGCCCGGAAGGGCCAGCGCGCCGGCAACAGCTACTGCCATCACTTTTTTGTTCATCATTGGGTACTTCTCCTCTATGGATTGATATCAGGCGGCAACACTGCTTGCGAACTGCCTCCCGGATGACACCCTCTTGTCGAGAGTTGACGCCATTGTGCGTTCGCCCCAGGGAACGCTCAATGAAAATGATGCGATTAGTTCCACTTCGAGGGCGATTTGTTGTGTTTATGCAACACAGAGGGGCATTGATCTATTTATACAAGTAAATCAATTAACTAAAAATAGCTCTTCAAGTGCCTTACCAGGATTCTCGGCGCGCATGAACGCCTCCCCGACCAGGAACCCGAAAACCCCCTTCTGTTGCAGTTTTTCCACATCCGTGCGCTGGGCAATGCCGCTCTCGGTAATCAGCAGGCGGTCCTTCGGGATGCGCGGCAGCAGGTCCAACGTGGTGTCCAGCGAAGTCTCGAAGTTGCGCAGGTTGCGGTTATTGACACCGATGAGGGGGGTGCGCAGCTCCAGCGCCAATTCCAGCTCGGCCGCATCGTGAACCTCGACCAGCACGGCCATGCCGAGCGCCGTGGCCAGGTCCTCCAACTCGCGCATCTGGGCGCGCGACAACGCCGATGCGATCAGCAAAATGCAGTCGGCGCCCCACACCCGCGCCTCATGGACCTGGTAGGGGTCGATCATGAAATCCTTGCGCAACACCGGCAGCGCACAGGCATTGCGCGCCAGTGCCAGGTATTCCGGCGCGCCACGGAAGAATTCCACATCAGTGAGCACTGACAGGCATGCCGCACCATGCTCGGCATAGCTGCTGGCGATGGCCTCAGGGTCGAAGGGATCGCGCAACAGACCTTTGCTGGGGCTGGCGCGCTTGATTTCGGCAATGACGGCGGGGCGCCTGGCCTGGATGCGACTGCGCAGTGCACCGACGAAATCGCGGCAGGCCGGCATGGCTTCGGCCTCCGCGCGCAGTGAAGCCAGGCTCCTTGCCTTCTGCGCCGTGTCGATTTCGACGCGCTTGACGGCGAGGATGCGGGCGAGCACATCAGGGACTCGAGCGGCGGGCGCGTCACGCAACGGCTGCACCATGGTTCAGGCTCCCGCCCCGAGTTGCTGCGTCAGCTTCGCAAACTGGTCGAGGCGCTGGCGCGCCGCGCCGTTCTCCAGCACCGCAAAGGCCTGTTCCACGCCCGCCTCGAAGCTCGCCGCCTGGCCCGACACGTAGATGGCGGCCCCCGAATTCAGCGCCACGATGTCGCGCGGCGCACCAGCCTTGTTCTCCAGCGCCGCGAGCAGCATGTCGCGCGACTCCTCCACCGTGGCCACGCGCAATGATTTCGCGTCGTGCAAGGGCAGGCCGAAGCGCCCGGGGTTGACGGTGTACTCCTCGATGCGCCCGTCCTTCAATTCGCCGACCATGGTGTCGCCGGAAATCGAAATCTCGTCGAGGCCTTCCATGCCGTACACCGTCATGGCGTGCTTCGCACCGAGGCGCTGCAGCACGCGCACCAGGATGCCGACCAGGTCCTGGTGGAACACACCCATCAATTGCCTCGGTGCGCCGGCCGGGTTGGTCAACGGCCCGAGCAGGTTGAAGATGGTGCGCACGCCCAATTCGCGGCGAACGGGGGCCGCATGCTTCATGGCCGCATGGTGGTTGGGCGCGAACATGAAGCCCACGCCCAGCTGGTCGATGCAGCGGCCGATCTGTTCGGGCTTCAAGTTGATGTTCACACCCAGTGCCTCCATCACATCGGCGCTGCCGGATTTCGACGACACCGAGCGCCCGCCATGCTTGGCCACGCGCGCGCCCGCCGCCGCGCACACGAACACCGAGGCGCTGGAGATGTTGAAGGTATGCGCGCCGTCACCGCCGGTGCCGACGATATCGACCAGATGCGTGTCGTTGCCCACCGGCACGCGCGTCGCCAGTTCGCGCATCACCTGCGCCGCGGCGGTGATCTCGCCGATGGTCTCTTTTTTCACGCGCAGGCCGGTGATGATGGCCGAGATCAGCACCGGGGAGAGCTCCCCGCCCATGATCTTGCGCATCAGGTCGAGCATCTCGTCGTGGAAGATTTCGCGGTGCTCGATGATGCGCGTCAGCGCTTCCTGGGTGGTGATGGACATGGAGCCTCCTGTGGTTGTCGCACCGGCAGGCCGGCACGGCTGTGTCTGCTGTTGTATCTGTTGTTGTATCTGCTGTTGCGTCTGTTGTTGTATCTGTCGTTGCGTCTGTCGTTGCGTCTGTTGCCGTATCTGTCGATGCGTCGATGGATGCGCCGGCAGCCCCGATGCGGCGGCCACTGGCGAACCCTGCGGTGGGTTCAGTGCAGCTTCATCCCGAGAAAGGTGCGCAGCATGGCGTGGCCGTGCTCGGTGAGGATGGATTCGGGGTGGAACTGAACGCCCTCCACCGCCAGGGTCTTGTGGCGCAGGCCCATGATCTCGCCGTCCGCCGTCCACGCCGTGATCTCCAGGCAAGCCGGCAGCGATTCGCGCTCCACGGCCAGCGAATGGTAGCGCGTGGCCGTGAAGGGATTGGGCAGCCCGCCGAACACGCCGGCGCCCGCATGCTCGATGGGCGAAGTCTTGCCGTGCATCAGGGTGCGCGCGTGGATCACCTTGCCGCCGAAGGCCTGTCCAATCGCCTGATGCCCGAGGCACACGCCGAGGATCGGCTTCCTGCCGGCGAAATGCGTGATCGCTTCAAGCGACACGCCCGCCTCGCTCGGCGAGCAGGGGCCCGGCGAGATGACGATGCGCTCCGGGTCGAGGCGCTCGATGTCGGCGATGCCGGCTTCGTCATTGCGCAGCACCTTCACCTCGGCGCCCAACTCGCCGAAATACTGCACCAGGTTGTAGGTGAAGGAATCGTAGTTGTCGATCATCAGCAACATATTAAGCCTAACTTACTGTTATATAACAGTTATTATTTAGCATATACCATTTGATACCCCCACTAATACCCCCAATTTTTTGGGCTGCTACGCATCTAGCAAGGGCAATATATTGCGGTTTCGGCAGCAAAACGCAGACCTCAATTTTCGCCTGAAATGCCCGCAAACGTAAGCCCTCGCACAATTGAAAAGCCCCCCCTTGATTGTCTTTGATTGTTTTTCAAAGTCAGGCCATAGGGGGTGGGGGGGGTTAGCCTTTCTGCGAAATTAGCCCCGAGCCTGCTCTTGAAGCGCATTGGAATGTTTTAAGTTTCTCTGCGATGACGCCCGCCGGGGCGGGGTGCATGGCGTTCGCTATGCAACTCACGCCGAGATCAAGGCTGAGGCCTGCTCACGGCCAGCTTTTGAGCAACGGCCCTGGCACTGGTCTGAATGGTGCAAAGCTCAATGACTGCCGCCTGCTTCAGCTCTTGAGGGCGCTGTACGCTGCGAGCTTTGCCAACAACGTTCTTTCTCCTTTCGGGGTGCAGCTCATTGACCCAGGCTGCGAGCGTATCGCGGCACGAATATCCCAGTGCCTTTCGGGTTCCAGCAAGAAAGCGATCATGGTTTAGGTAATGCTCAACGGCCACCTTCTTCTGTTCGTTTGAATACTTTGACCTTGAAAGTGCATAGCCCAACGGCAAATCGCGACCTTGTTCGAATTCCCGATGCCAGCTCTTGAGCGCATTTTTGGTCGGGTAACCCAACTGTCGAAGGGTCGCTCCAGTGCGTTTGCCGAGCTTTATATAGAGCTTGACTGCTCGAATGCGGTCTTCGTACGAGTACATGAACTACCTCCAAGTAGTCCAAGTTTTCCGTCGCACCCACAACTGGTCAAAGTGCAATCGGCGGTAACAAGCATGCTCATCAAATAGATAAATCTGAAGACGAAAGCGGTGAAATCAGTTCAACCGAAAAAACTTCTTCTAAGAATTCACTAAATAAGGGGGCATACCCCCTTGTATATCCCCCCACCTCAGAGGGAAACGCAGCGCAGGTTTCCGAAATTCCGGACTTGATCAGCGTTTCCTTAACATTCGGCGGCTACGTGGCTGCTTTTGGGCTCGCCATCGACAACCCGCTTAGCGCCGACATATTTCGCCTTGAAGGTTAATTCCTCCTTCTTCGTATATGTTCGATCATAGGGACATAGAGCGCAGCGGCCAGTACTAACATTCGCCCCTCGTTCTCAAGGTAGTTGCCATGGAATTCCACCCTAACTTGTGAAAAGGCTTTGAAATGACTTGATAGCAGATCCCGGATAGCTTCGGAATTAAAAAAATTGGAGAGAATTCCTCCCTCCGATTTGCGCATGGCCAACGCGATTTTTTTGCCATCAATCGTAAAAACAAGCGGTGATAATCCAAATATAGGGGACTCCACTTCCATGATGGTCTCGCCATAACTATTCTCGATGCTGAACTTGCTTGTCAGGAAAGATAGCTTCGAGCGGATTGCGCCAATCCCCAACTTTTGCGAATCGTAAATTAGGAAGTAAGAAGAACCCATTAAGGGAGCAACATTCACTCCGTGGAAAACAGTCTTCCCGACGAGGTTGAAGAAATGAAGTTCAAATTCAAAACTAGAGCCAACCTGCGTGGCCGCCGCGTAGCCCAACGGCTTTCCCGCCGTCCCCAATATTCTGTAAGGAGCTTTGGTTTCTACCGGGAGCGACTGCACTACCTCGGACTGCTGAGTGATGAACACCTCTGGGTGCGCGGTCAGATCAAGGCCAGCAATGGCGGGTCCGCTTGAAGTACGACCCCCGATCTGTCGCTGGGGGCTCGACTGCGCCTCCACAAACTTGAGATAGGCTATTCCGCAATTAGGGCATTGCCATTCGGGAGCTGTTTCGGCCGCAGCCCGCACGTATGCACATTTCGGACAAGGTTTGCCTGCGTAGCTGCTTTGCATGAGAAATGTAGACGTGGGTAGTTGAGGGACTGAGCGGGTGGCAGGAATGTTTATTCGGCCATTGATTGTTGAAGAGTAGAAGGCCGAAGAGCGTGGACGAGTCGTACTATGATTTATACCACTGGGGTCTGCTAAATGCCTTCTCTGCTTTCAGATCCGTTACCATTCGG
>CAXNGL010000117.1:0-8810 GCA_964201515.1 Burkholderiales bacterium | reverse complement strand
CGCTGCTCGGCCTTCCCGAAGTGAAGATCGGCCTCCTGCCCGGTGCCGGTGGCACGCAGCGCCTGCCGCGGCTCATCCCGGTGGCCGATGCGCTGGCCATGATGACCTCGGGCAATCCCATCCCGGCCGAAAAGGGCCTCGGCTGCGGGCTCATCGATGTCATCGCCGACGGTGACCTGCTCGAGTCGGCCATGGCATTGACCCAGGGCGTGATTGCGAGCGGCAAGGGCCTGCGGCGCGTGCGCGACCTGCCGGCGAAGCTCGATGGCGACGCGGACACACTCTTCAACGAGGCCATTGCCCGCGCCAGGAAGGAGCAGCGCGGCCAGCCCGCCCCCATCGAGATCATCCATTGCGTGCGCGATGCCGTCACCATTCCTTTCGACCAGGCCCAGGATGCCGCCTACACGCGCGTGCGCATGCTGGTGAACACCGTCGAATCCAAGGCACTGCGCCACATGTTCTTCGGCGAGCGCCAGACCGCCAAAATTCCCGATGTGCCCGACGACACGCCCAAGCGCCCCATCAAGGCTGCTGCCGTCATCGGCGCCGGCACCATGGGCGGCGGCATCGCCATGAGCCTGGCCAATGCCGGCATCCCGGTGACGCTGATCGAGATGAAGCAGGACGCGCTCGACCGCGGCCTTGGCAACATCAGGAAAAACTATGCCAGCACCGTCTCCAAGGGCCGGCTCACGCAGGCAAAGATGGACGAGCGCATGGCGCTGATTACCCCGGCGCTCGACATTGCCGCGGCCAAGGATGCCGACCTCGTCATCGAGGCCGTGTTCGAGCGCATGGATGTCAAGCAGGAGGTGTTCAGGAAGCTCGATGCCATCGCCAAGGCGGGCGCCATCCTCGCCACCAATACCTCCACGCTGGATGTGAACCAGATTGCCGCCGTGACCAAGCGGCCCGCCGATGTCATCGGGCTGCATTTCTTCTCGCCTGCCAACGTAATGCGCCTGCTGGAAGTGGTGCGCGGCGCCAAGACCGGCCGTGACGTGCTCGCCACCTCGCTGGCGCTGGCCAAGAAGATCGGCAAGGTGCCGGTGGTGGCCGATATTTCGAAGCAGATGAGCGACGGCTTCATCGGCAATCGCATGCTGGAGAAGTACATGCGCCAGTCGCTGTACCTGGTCGAGGAAGGCGCGTCACCGCAGCAGGTGGACAAGGCAGCGACCGAGTGGGGCCTGGCCATGGGCCCCTTCACCATGGGCGACATGGCCGGTCTCGACATCAGTTGGGACATCCGCAAGAGGCGCTACGCCGAGAATCCCCAGTTCGAGTTCCCGCGCGTGGCCGATCGCATCTGCGAGGCGGGGCGCCTCGGGCAGAAGACCGGCAAGGGTTGGTACCGCTACGAGCCGGGCAACCGCAAGCCCCTCCCCGACCCGGAGTCGGAGGCCATCATCAGTGCCTACCGGAAGGAAATCGGCCTCGCCCCGCGTGCCATTCCGGAACAAGAGATTGTCGAGCGGCTGGTCTATGCCTTGACCAACGAAGGTGCAAAAATCCTTGAGGAAGGCATTGCATTGCGCGCCTCCGACATCGACATCACCTATCTCATGGGCTACGGCTTCCCGCATTACCGCGGTGGACCGATGTTCTGGGCCGACGCGCAGGGCCTGGACAAGGTGCTCGCGCGCATCGAGACCTTTCACAAGGGCTATCGCGGCGAGCACTGGACACCGGCGCAAATGCTGGTGAAGCTGGCCGCTGAAGGCAAGAAATTCAATTCCTGATCCAATGAGACCCTGCAAAACCACACAACCCACCGGAGAACCCTCATGACCGACGCCGTCATCGTATCCACCGCCCGCACCGGCCTTGCCAAGTCGTTTCGCGGCGCCCTCAACATCACCCATGGCGCCACTGCCGGCGGCCACGTGGTCAAGCACGCGATCGAACGCGCCAAGCTCGACCCCGCCGAAGTCGAAGACGTCATCATGGGTTGCGCCTACCCCGAAGGCGCCACCGGCACCAATATCGCGCGCCAGTCGGCATTGCGCGCCGGCTGCCCTGTGACCACGTCCGGCGTTACCGTCAACCGCTTCTGCTCCTCGGGCCTGCAAACCATTGCGCTGGCTGCGCAGCGCATCATCGCGGGCGAAGGCCAGGTGTATGTCGCCGGCGGCCTGGAGATGATTTCCAACACCCAGCAGCAGCGCAACACCCACATGGGCAAGGAGGATTGGCTCGAGGCAAACAAACCCGACATCTACCTGCCCATGCTGCAGACCGCCGAGAACGTGGCCAAGCGCTACAAGATCAGCCGCGAAGACCAGGACCGCTACGGCGTGCAGAGCCAGCAACGCGCCGGGGCCGCGCGTGCAGCCGGCAAGTTCAACGACGAGATCGTGCCGATCACCGTGAAGATGCAGAAGGCCGACAAGGAGTCGGGCAAGTCGTGGATCGAGGACGTGACCCTCGCCACCGACGAGGGCATCCGCGGCGACACCACCTACGAGGGCGTGTGCAAGATCAAGCCCGCCATCGAAGGCGGCGTCATCGCCGCAGGCAATGCCAGCCAGTTCTCCGATGGCGCATCGGCCTGCGTGGTGATGGATGCGAAACTCGCGGAGAAGCGCGGGCTCAAGCCTTTGGGCATCTTTCGCGGCTTTGCCGTGGCCGGCTGCGAGCCCGACGAAATGGGCATCGGCCCGGTGTTCGCCATCCCCAAGCTGCTCGCGCGCATGGGCAAGAAGATCGAGGACATCGACCTCTGGGAACTCAATGAAGCCTTCGCCGTGCAGGTGATCTACTGCCGCGACAAGCTGGGCATTCCCGGCGACCGGCTCAACGTGAATGGCGGCGCCATTGCCGTGGGCCACCCCTTTGGCATGAGTGGCTCGCGCCTCACCGGCCACGCGCTCATCGAAGGCAAGCGCCGCGGCGCGAAACTGGTGGTGGTAACCATGTGCATCGGCGGCGGCATGGGCGCGGCGGGGCTGTTCGAGGTGGCCTGACCATGGGCCACAGATATTATCAATTATACGAATAGCTACCCGAGTCTAGGACATCAATATTAATAATGTAATCATGGTGCGGCCGCTTCATCCTGCACCGGACGCAAGGGGACTGGCATGAGCAATGCAGAACGTGATTTCGACGTGATCGTAGTGGGGGGCGGCGGAGCGGGGCTGGCCGCGGCCACCGTGGCGGCCAGCGAGGGCGCTCGCGTGCTGATCGTCGATGCCGACAAGAAACTGGGCGGCTCCACGTCGTTGTCCACCGGCGTGTTCTATGCCGCGGGCACCAGCGTGCAGAAGAAACTCGGCATCCAGGACAACCCGGCCGACCAGTTCCGCTATTACATGAACGTCAACCAGCACAAGCTGGAGCCCTCGGTGGTGCATCGACTGTGCCATGACAGCGGCCCCACTCTGGAATGGCTGCTGTCGCTCGGCGTGGAATTCAAGACCCAGGACCTGTACTGTTCCGGGGTCGATGGCATCCCGCGCGGGCACATGGCCGCGGGCCATGGCGCATCGATCGCCGAAGCGCTGGAAGGCTCCTTCACCGGCAAGAAGGTGGATGTGGTGCGCAACACGCGCGTGCAGCAACTGCTCATGGAAGGCGACCGCGTTGCCGGCATCGTCACCGAAGACGGCCCGGTGAGTTCGGGGGCCGTAGTGATCTCGACCGGCGGCTTCGGCAACAACCCCCGCATGCTGGCCGAACTGTATCCGGACGCAGCCCGCCAAGGCGACGCCGCCTGGTACATCGGCTCGAAGCACTCCCGGGGCGACGGCCTCAACATGGGCCGTGCGGTCGGCGCGGACATCGCTGGCTACAACCGCGGCCTCCTGCTCCTCACCACCGGGTTCGTGCAGGAACTCGAATCGCACCTGCCGGGATGGCTGGTGTACATCAACCGCGAAGGCCGGCGCTTCGTCGACGAATACACCGAGTACTCCGTGCTCGCCGAAGTGCTGCGCGAACAGCTCGCCGGCGAGTGCTTCGGCATCTTCGATGAAGCCACGCGCGCCACCGCCAAGGCACCCAATTGCCCGAACTGGACGCCCGACCGGCTGGACCACTTCATCAAGACCAAGCAGATCAAGAGCGCACCCACGCTGGCGGAACTGGCCGACCTGGTGGGCATCCGCGCCGAAACGCTGGCAACCACCATCGAGAACTACAACGCCGACTGCGACGCCGGCCACGACAGCTGGTTCTTCAAGGAAAAGAAGTGGCTGCAGGCCATTCGCAAGCCGCCCTTCTACGCCGCCCCCATCCGCCCGCAAGTGGTGTGCTGGACGGGCACCGGCTTGAGAATCGACCGCGAGGCACGCGTGCTCAACCGCGCCGACCGCCACATCAAGGGTCTCTTTGGCGCCGGCGAAGCCACGGGCGGCATGTTCGGCGAGTGCTACGCCGCGGGCGGCGCGTCCATTGGCAATGCGGTCACGTTCGGCCGCGTCGCGGGGAGAAATGCGGCGCGGGCTGCCAAGGCCTGAGTTTCCGGCCGCCTGGCATCGTTCACCCGGATTGTTCCTCAAGGCATAATGCGAGGATGATCACCGCCTCGAAAATTCGCGCCTTGATTCACCGCATTGCGGAAGAGTTTCGTCCGGAGCGCATCATCCTGTTCGGCTCGCATGCTGGCGGACGGGCGCAAGCCGATTCGGATGTCGACCTGCTGGTGGTGATGCCATTCCGCGGAAAGGGCGCGCGAAAATCCGTGGAAATACTCAATCGCGTTGAACCGGATTTCCCGGTGGACGTCATCGTGCGCACGCCGCGACAGATGCAGCAGCGACTTGCCGCAAGCGATTACTTCCTGCAGGACATTGTCAAACGCGGAAAAGTCCTCTATGAAGCCGCTCACCCGTGAATGGGTGAACAAGGCTGAAGGCGATTTCGCAACGGCATCCCGGGAGATGCGGGCGCGCAATGCGCCCAACTACGATGCAGCCTGCTTTCACGCACAGCAATGCATCGAGAAATACCTCAAGGCGTTGCTGCAGGAAGCCGGCGTTTCGTTTGGCCGCACGCACAACCTGGACAGCCTGGTTCTGCCGCTGCTCCGTTCGCATCCGCAGTGGTCCGCGCTGAGGCCGGCGCTGCGCGAATTGTCGGCCTATGCGGTCCAGACCCGCTATCCGGGCGAATCCAGCGACAAGGACATGGCGCGAGAAGCCTACTCCCATTGCCGAAAAGCTCGAGCGCAGTTTCGCTTAGCGCTCAAGCTGGAGCGGTAAAGCCAACCCGGGCCGAAGAGAAGCACCCCCTTCCCCATCTTACTGAACAGCCCATAAGGAGACCCTCGTGGCCCGCACCGTCGCGGGGAGAAACGCGGCGAGGGCTGCGCGCGGCTGAAGCGTCTGTTGCTGTCGCTACCTACCGCCTCAGGAAACGCCCCGACGCCGCCTGCGTGCAGACATCGTCCCTCACCGTAACAGTGCCATTCACCAGCACGGCACGGTAGCCGGTGGCGGCCTGGTAGATCCGTTCGGCACCACCCGGCAGGTCGGGCCGCACTTCGATGGGTCCTGCGGCAACGCGATCGGCGTCGATGACGCAGATATCCGCGGCCATGCCGGGCAGCAGCTCGCCGCGATCCCTGAGGCCCATCAGCCGCGCCGGCACGCTGGTCATGGCGCGCACGGCCTTCTCGATGGCCAGCACGCGGCGCTCGCGTACGACAGTTGACAGCACCGCGGTCGGATAGGCGTAGTTGGTGAGGCTGGTGACATGCGCCCCGGCATCGCCCAGGCCGTAGAGCAGATCGTCGCAGTTGAGCGCGTCGGCCATCTCCGCCGGGTCGCTGTTGGCCACTGGCACGCGCAACAGCGTCTGGAGGTCGTCGGCGACCAGGAGGTCGCAGAACGCATCGACGGGCTCGCGCCCGTTCGCGGACAGCTCGATCACGGTGCGCCCGATCATGTCAGGGCGCGTGGGCGAGCGCACGATTTCCCACTGGTCGTAGCGCGCATCGAAGTAGCGCGTGCCGCGGATGCCGGCGGCACGCAACACGTCGCGCGCCTCGCGGCTCGCCAGTCGCGCGACGCGGCCTGCATGATCGAGCTTGGGCCAGTCCGAGAACACCGGCAGCCAGCCCTTGACGATAAGCTGGTAGCTCTGCGGCTCGTCGAATCGCAGGCTGGAGTAGAGGGGCATGGCCAGCGTCTGTGCCAGCACGCGCGTGCCCTTGTCCATGAGCCGGCGCGACCAGGCCACGCATTCGCGCCAGGCGCCATCTGCCTCCACCAGCATGGGGGTCCAGGTTAGCGAAGTCCCGGATGCTGCCGTCCATTGCGCATACTTGCCGAGCTCGTCCAGCAGCGAGGCCGAATCCGCACTGGCCTTGGCCTGCACGTTGATCTGCCACAGCCGATCCTTGCAGGCGGCGACCAGCTGTTGCAGTTCCGCGTCGTCGGCATTGCGGCTGGGCACGGGCCGGCTCTGAGCATCCACATGGTTGGGCCCGCGCGAGCTGGCGAAGCCGACGGCGCCGTCGGCCAGCGCCCGCTCGAGTGCCGCGCGCGTCCGGCGCACCATGTCGGCGGAAGCCCCGGGCTTGCCCGCAGCTTCGCCCATCACGCTGTAGCGCAGCGGCGAGTGCGCCACATACGAGGCCACGTTCACCCCGAGGCGCAGCGACGCCACGGCATCGGCATATTGCGACCAGCTGCTCCAGTTGAAGGGCACGGCAATGCTGGTGGCGCTATAGGGAATTTCCTCCACACGCTCCAGGCTGCGCAGCAGGTACTCCCCGCCACCCGCCGGGCACGGGGCCACGCCGAAGCCACAATTGCCGAGCACCACCGTGGTGACGCCGTGCAGGTTGGAGGGCGCACATTGCGGATCCCAGAAGAGATGGGCGTCGAAGTGGGTGTGCGGGTCGATGAAGCCTGGCGTGACGATCGAGCCGGTGGCGTCGATGCTGGTTTGTCCTGGGCCGAGGTCGGCGCCGATGGCGCTGACCACGCCCTTGTCGATTGCCACATCGGCGCGGCGCGGCGGGCTACCCGTGCCATCGACAACCATCCCGCCGGTAATCACTGTGTCATGCATGAAGTGCCCCCTGAAATTCGTGTCGGTGCCTTCAATTGAAACCGAGCAACTTGAGAAACTGGTCCCTGCGGCTTGCGGCACCGGGTGTCGGCGACTGGTAGCCGGCGGGGAGCGCCTTGGTGTCGTACACGCTCACGCTGCCCGGATCGCTGTTGATGAGCTTGTTGCCTTCCTCGGTCAGCATGAAATGGGCGAGCAGCCGCCCTGCCGCAGGATGCTTGGCTTTGGTGCGATGCGTCAGTGCCACCTGGATCTCCACCCCGGTCGAATAATCGATCGCCACCCAGTCCACCGGCGCACCCTTGTCCTTGACGCCCTGGATCTGGCCCGGCACCGCCGGCACCTGGATGCTGCCCTCACCTGCGGCCAGCGCATTGGTCGAGGGCACGCCACCGTTGAACTGGCGCCCGTTCTGCGCCCGCAGGCTGGTGAAGAAGGCCTCGCCGTACTTGTCGAGGATGATCGTCCAGTGATCAATATGCGCGTCGGAGGAGCGCGGGTTGGTGAGGTTGATTTGCCCCTTGAAGCGCGGATGGAGGATGTCGGGCCAGTCCTTGGGGACGTCTTCGCGCTTCAGCTTCTCGGTGTTGTAGGCGATGCCCCACGGGCTGATCTGGATGATGGCGGTCGGCCCGGTCATGAACTTGGCCGGGAACTCCCCGCTCATGAGCACCGGCAGCCGCGCCTCGGACACCGGCTCGATCCAGCCCTTCTTGATGCCATCCTCGGCATAGCCGATCGAATCGCCCGCGGTGGTGATGACGTCGGCAACGAAGGTACCGGCCTCGGCCTCGCTGGCGAAGCGCTGCAGCAACCCCGCGCCGGTGAGGCGCAGGAACTGCGTCTTGATGCCGTATTTCCTGGCGAAGGCATCGCGCACGCGGGCGGCGACGTTCTCGGTGGGGCTGGAATAGAACAGCACCTCGCCCTCGGCCTTGGCCGCCTTGATCAGGGTGTCCAGTTCCTGCTGGGCGGCCTGCGGATTGACCGGAACGCCCTTGGGTGACGCGGCCTTCGCAGCTTGGGCACAGGCGCCGGCCGGCAAACCCAGCGCGGCGGTGCACAGCACCACAGGAAGCCAGCAGCTCAGGCTGACACTGCGGCACGGCTTCCGAACAGATGGATGCATATCCCCCTCCTAGGCGATGAATCGAATGATCGTGCAATGGGAATGCACGGGCACAGGGAGTAATGCTCCAGCCATTCACCCATGGCGTCAAGACATTCCCTTATCTATTTCATGCATCGCAAGTAAGCTATAATTGGCAATGCAGTAATACCCAGTAATAGCCATGGCGAAGCGATGAAAACCCTGTCCCTGAAGATTCCCGAACAACTGGAACGGCGCATTGCGCATGAGGTCGCCAGGCGTCGCATACCCAAGAGCGCGCTGATACGCGAGGCGCTGGAGAAGCACCTGGGAGGAATTTCAAGAAAAGGCGGGCAGCCAGGATTCATCGACCTGGCCGGAGACCTGATCGGGCGGTACAGCGGGCCGGGGGATGTTTCGACCAACCCGAAATACATGAAGGATTTCGGCAAGTGACGGTCGTCACGCTTGTGGACACGGGTCCGCTGGTGGCGATGTTCGATCGCAGCGACAAACACCACAAGTGGACCGTTGCGTCGCTCGCGTCGGTCACCGGCGCATTGACCACCTGCGAACCGGTATTGGCCGAGACCTGCTTCCTGCTCAAGAGAAATTACGGCAGTGCCGACATCGTGTTCAATCTGCTGGCGCGAAATTTGTTGCGCATCGACTTCAGCCTGGGCGGCGAGCACAAGCG
>CAXNGL010000116.1:0-8851 GCA_964201515.1 Burkholderiales bacterium | reverse complement strand
CCTTCGCCAACTGGCTCCACGAGGCAAAGCGCGGAGGCACTTCCCCGCCGAACTTGCGCGCGTAGGCTGCGGTCAGGCCTGCGCGAACCATGGTGGTGAAGCCGAGTTCGGAAGCCGCCTGCGCCATGGCGATGCCGGCGCAAGCCAGTACCGCGACCAGGGTGTACGTCGCACTCGATCGGCGTTTCATGCGCGTATTGTAGTTTGCCCGCGGCCCGGACCCTGCGCGCCGGAAACGTTGCCTCGCTACTCCCCTGGCAACGAATACGAAGTGGACGCGACAAAAAAGAAAACCCGTGCGCCGCCAGGAGGCAGGCACGGGCCGGGACCGCAGATCATGAAACGCGGACTCAAACCGGTAGCGTCATGCGCGGCACCGCCGGATCGAGCCCGCAGGCCCCGGAGAGGGCCGGGACCTGACGCGGCGAAAAACCTACGGCAGGATCAAGCGCTGCGGCGGGCGCCGCGATCGGGAACCTTCAACAACGGCACCGAACTGCGCTGCTCGTTGGCCTGGCGTTCGCGCTCTTCCTTGGTGATCAGGCCCGAGATATAGGCACCGTTGAGCGCCTCCATACGGCGACGATCGCTCTCCGGGATGCCCTTGAAATTGCGCTCGCAGGTCTCGCGCGAGAACGGCCAGTCGCCCACGCTGTGCGGGAAGTCCGACGCCCAGCAAATGTTGTTGATGCCGATGCAGTGGCGCAGCGCCACGCCGGCATGGTCTTCCTGGAACGCAAAATAGATGTGCTCACGGATGTAGTCGGTCGGTTTCTTCGGCAGCTTGACCTTGGCCCAGTGACGATGGCGCTCGAACCGGTCGTCGATCTGTTCCATCCAGTAGGGCACCCAGCCGATGCCGGACTCGGCGAAGAGAAACCTCAGCTTCGGATTGCGATCCAGCACCCCGCCGAGGAACAACTGCTCGATGGTAAGGATGGGCAGCGTCGGGATCGGCAGGTCGCAGGTGAGGAGCCAGGCGAACATCGACAGGTCCACCGCGCCCTCCATCTGCAGCGGCTTGTCGCCCTGCTGCCCGGGCAGCGGGTGCGACTTGGCCTTGTCCTCACCGCCGAAGTTGTGGTGGCCGGTGACCGTCCAGCCCAGTTCGTTGGCGCGCGCCCAGAAAGGCTCGTCGCCGACAGTGCCCCAGGAGCCGCCGTTCGGGAAGGTCAGCAATTGCAGCATGCGCATGGCGGGCAGCTTGGCGGCGCGTTCGAGTTCCTCGATAGCATCCTGCGTGTTGGTCGGCGGTATGACGGCGCAACCGAGCAGCCGGTCCTTGTTGTAGGAGCAGTACTCCGACACCCAGCTGTTGTAAGCGCGGGCAATTTCCTTCAGGACCACCGGATCCTTGATCTTGGTGAGCGCAGTGCCCACCACAGCGGTGTAAAGGACTTCGGCGTCCACACCGTCCTGATCCATTTCCTTGATGCGTTGCGCCGGGTCTCCGGTGCCGGGCGGGTTGTCTTCGAAGCGCAAGCCGCGCGTGACGTACTCGGTGTATTTCTGGCCGCCGGTGAGCTGCAGTCCCAGCGGCGCCGGCTCGTGGTTGCCGATCTGCACGCCGTCGCCACCGTCGGGCAGGCGCACCACTTTCGGTGCGAATTCGCGCAGGTTCTTGGGCATGCGCTCGACCCATGCCGTCGGCGGGCACTCGATGTGGCCGTCGGCCGAGATGCGGTTGTATTTCATTGCCATGATGTTTCTCCTCCGTGATTGGATGAATCGAATTTTGTTGGCTTGAATTTCACTCCAATCGCCGCATGGCTCGTTGATCTGGATCAAGCATGCACAAGCCACCCCGCTGCGCGACACACTGCGGACCAGTCCATTAGAATGGCGCGCCGGCCTGATGCGAATGACAATGTTTCGCAACTGGCGCCTGCCATCTCTACAGTTGCGACTCACCTCATGAATAGCTACGCATTTTTCTCCGGCGGCTTCGCCGGGCAGGGCGCCAAGGTTTTCCTTGAAGACGGCGGGCGCGCCTACACCTACGACGACCTCGATCGCGAGAGTGCGCGTTACGCGACTTTCTTCCAGGGGTTGGGACTCGTTGCCGGCGACCGCGTGGCGGCCCAGATCGACAAGTCCGCCGATGCGGTGTTCCTCTACCTCGGTGTATTGCGCGCCGGACTCGCCTACCTGCCTTTGAACACGGATTACCAGCGCGGCGAGCTCGGCTATTTTCTCGGCGATGCGGAACCACGCGCGGTGATCTGCAGGCGCAGTGCGGCGGGGGTATTCGGCGAGCTGTTGAAGGATGCCCGCGACGCGAAGCTATTCACGCTGGACGCTTCGGGAGAGGGCACGCTTCGCGAGGCTGTGGCCGCGGTGCCGGCAGCGGCGGTCACCGGGTTTCGCACGGTGGACCGCGCGGACGACGACCTAGCCCTCATCATTTATACGTCGGGCACCACGGGGCGCTCCAAGGGCGCCATGGTCACGCATGGCAACATCTGCTCGAATGCGGCGGTGCTCAAGGATTTCTGGCGCATCAGCGCGAACGACGTGCTGGTCCACGCCCTGCCGCTGTTCCACGTGCACGGCCTCTTCGTCGCCCTGCATCCGCTGCTCCTCGCCGGTGCCACCATCCTGATGCAGCGCAAATTCGATCCGCGTGCAGTGCTTGCGGAGTTCGCGCGCGCCACGATGCTGATGGGCGTGCCGACGTTCTATGTGCGACTGCTGGGCGAACCGGGCCTCACGCCTGAGACGTGCAACCACATGCGCTTGTTCATCTCGGGCTCGGCACCGCTGCTCACCGAGACCTTCGATGCCTTTCGCCAACGTTCGGGACACACCATCCTCGAGCGCTAGGGCATGTCGGAGGCGGGCATGATCACCTCCAACCCCTACGAGGGCGAGCGGCGGCGCGGCACGGTGGGACCGGCACTGCCCGGCAATTCGGTGCGCGTGGTGGACCTGGAGGGAAAGCCCTTGCCACCGATGCAACCGGGCGACGTGCAGATCAAGGGCCCGAACGTGTTCAAGGGCTACTGGCGGATGCCGGAGAAAACCCGCGAGGAGTTCACCGCCGACGGCTGGTTTCGCACCGGCGACATCGGACAGTGGGACGAAAAAGGCTATCTGGCCATCGTCGGCCGCGCCAAGGATTTGATCATATCTGGCGGCTACAACGTCTATCCGAAAGAGGTCGAGATGATTCTTGATAATATTTCAGGCGTCGTCGAATCGGCCGTGGTGGGCGTGCCGCACCCGGATTTCGGCGAGGCGGTGACGGCGGTGATTGTGGTGACGTCAGGATTTTCGCTCACGGAGGCCGAGGTCATTACCAAAGTGAAATCCGAGCTCGCCGGCTACAAAGTGCCCAAGGCCGTGCACTTCGTCCAGGACCTGCCGAGGAACGCCATGGGCAAGGTGCAGAAGGCAGTGCTGCGCAAGCAGTATGGCTAGAAAGACCGCGCGGCCCGGGGCGGCTACCAGACCTTGATCAGCATGCGCACCGCCAGCACGTAGAGCAGGATGGCGTAGATGCGCTTGAGCCACTTGGTGGGCAGCTTGTGTGCCGCGGCGGTGCCCACCGGCGCGACCAGCATGCTGGTCACCACGATGCCCGCCATTGCCGGCAGGTAGATGTAGCCCAGCGTCAATGGCGGCAGGCCGTGGTCCTGCAGGCCGTTGTAGACATAACCGATGGTGCCGGCAACGGCGATGGGGAAGCCCAGCGACGCCGCGGTGCCGACCGCGTTGATCATGGCCACGTTGCACCAGAGCATGTAGGGCACGGAGATGAAAGCGCCTCCCATGGCCGCCACCGCTGAGAGGGCGCTGATGCCGGCACCCACGCCGAATAATCCCGCCGCGCCCGGCATGCCCCGCGACGGACTGGGGGCGCGATCGAGCAGGATATTGGTTGCGGCGAAGGCAATCACCACGGTAAAGGCGATGGCAAGCACATTGGACGGAACCAGGGATGCGACCACCGAGCCTGCCAATCCTCCCAGCAGGATGCCCGGCGTCATGCCGCGAAAGATGTCCCAGCGAATCGAGCCGCGTTTCTGGTGTGAACGGATGCTGGACAGGGAAGTAAACAGGATAGTCGACATGGAGGTGCCGACGGCCAGGTGCACCACGTGTTCGGCTGGCAGGCCCTGGGCGAAGAACATGAGCACCAGCAGCGGCACCATGATGGCACCGCCGCCGATTCCCAGCATGCCGGCGAAAAACCCGACCAGCGCCCCGAGGGCAAGATAAGCCACCATCCATTCAAGCATCATTGAAATATCCCAGTCCCTGCATCAGGGCGTTCATGGTCTTGCCGATAGGCTCGCGAATGACGAGGTCGGCATTCTCGTCGAGCGGCGTGGGTTCGCGGTTGATGATCACCAGGCTCGCACCGTTGCGCTTGGCCACGCGCGGGAACGATGCCGCTGGTTCCACCACCAGCGAAGAGCCGATGGCGAGGAACAGTTCGGCACCTTGGGTGAGGTCTGCTGCGGTGCGCATTTCCTCCTCGGGCATTGATTGGCCGAAGGATATCGTGGCGGTCTTGAGCGGCCCATTGCAGTCGCTGCATTCGGGCGCTTCGTCGCCTGCCTGCCAGCGTTCGACAATGTCTTCGGTGGGCCATTCACGACTGCAGTACTGACAGCGCACGCGCCGGTTGGTGCCGTGCAATTCAATGACATTCCTGCTTCCCGCATCGCGGTGCAGTCCGTCGATGTTCTGCGTGATCACCGCCGCCAGGTGGCCGCGTCGTTCCAGTTCGGCGATGGCGCGATGGCCATCGTTGGGTTGCCGGGTGCTGCTTTCGAGGAACATGCCGGCGGCGAGTTTCCATCCCTGGATGCGCGCCGGGCGGTGGGCGAGAAAATCGGCGTACTGCACGGGCTTGTGGCGTGTCCAGATGCCGCCTGGGCTGCGAAAGTCCGGGATACCGCTTTCCGTGCTGATGCCGGCGCCGGTGAATGCGATTCCGCGCCTGGCCATGCGCACCAGATCAATGAGAAGTTCCATGCCTTGCATGTGTCGGATGATATCGCGGCAGTGGTGGGCAGGACGGGCGAAGGACAGCTGAAGGAGCGCGCAGCCTGATATGCACGCCCGGATGCGCCGTGAAGGCCGGAATGCACCGTACGACTCACTGGCTCATCTCGCTAGCGAACGACGAGTACGGGAGTGTCCTTGACGTGTGTGAGGAGCTTGTTGGTTTCGCTGCCGATGAGCAGACTTGCGAAGCCGCTGCGACCACGCGATGCCATCACGATGAGGTCGCACTGCTGTTCTTCGGCGACATGCAGGATGGCCTCGTAGGGCGAGGTCCCTGTAATGAAGGCCGGCGTGGCGGAGACACCCGCATCGGTAGCCAATTTGACCGCCCGATCCATGAACTGACGCTCCTGCGATTCCGCTTCTTCGAGCAGCACTGCGCGCGGAAGGCGCGTCAGCGCACCGCCTTCAACGTGGTGCGGCAATTCCATGGGTGACAGCACATGGAGGATCAGCAGCTTTGAACCTAGCGCCGAGGCAAGGCGCGATGCCTCCCGCACGGCCCTGTCGGCCAATTCGGTGCCGTCGGTGGGAACAAGAATGTATTTATACATACGAGCGCCTCCAGAATGGCTGATGGAGTGTGATGAGGGAAGTATTGCATTCGCGGTCGCAGATTGCCACCACTTAGGTGAGCATCGCACAGCTTCAGGTCAGCGTGCGCATGGCATCGGCAAGTTGCGAGCGCTCACTCAGCGTCATATGCAGGCCACACTTGGTTCTCCGCCAGAGGACGTCGTCGGCTTCGCGTGCCCATTCGTGGGCGATCAGGTAGCGTAACTCGGCTTCATAGAGGCCTCCACCGTAGTGTTCGCCCAGATCTGTTTCGCGTTGCGCCTTGCCGAGAATATCGGCCGCCAAGGTGCCATGCCGGCGCGCGAGTCGCACCAGGAAGGTTGGCGGCAGGGCCGGATAGGTTGACTGCAGCGTGGCGAGCAGAGCATCGAAGCCACCGGCTGCACCCACCGTCGCTGGCGCGAAGCCGCCGCCCGGAAGGGCTTCGGTGCTGGTCCAGGCGCGCGTGCCCGGAAACCACGGATCGAGCTTCTTCATGGCCTGCTCGGCCAGCCGGCGGTAGGTAGTGATCTTGCCGCCAAAGACGGAAAGCAGCGGCGCGGTGCGGCGGCCCTCGCCCTGGTCGAGCAGCAGGTGGTAGTCACGCGTAACCGCAGAGGGATCGCTGTTGCCGTCGTCATACAGCGCTCGCACGCCGCTGTAGCTCCAGCGCACCTGCTCGGGCGTGATCGCGACGGCGCTGTAGCGACTGGCCGAATCGCACAGGTAGGCAATCTCCGCCGGGGTGGGCACCGGATTCACGCTCTGTCCCTCCACCCCCGCAGGCACCGGGACATCGGTTGTGCCGATCAGCGTGAATTCGCGCTCGTAGGGAATCATGAAAATGATGCGCCGGTCCGGGTTCTGCAGGATGAATGCGTGCTTGCGCTCATGAATGCGCGGCACGACGATGTGGCTGCCCTTGACCAGGCGCACCCGCGCCGGGGACCGGACGCCGACCTCGTCATCGAGCACCTGCTTCACCCATGGGCCGGCAGCGTTTACCAGCACCCGCGCCGCCACTGTGCGCTCGTTACGACCGCCGGCATCCTGCAGCGTCACCTGCCAGATGTCGCCCGCATCATCGTCGACACGGACGGCGCGGGTAACGCGCATGCGCGTAAGGATCTGCGCGCCGCGCGCGGCCGCCGCGCGTGCGTTGAGCACGACCAGGCGCGCATCGTCGACCCAGCAATCGTAGTAACTGAACCCCGATGAAAATTCCGGCTTCAGGCCGGCGCCATAGCCGTCGCCGGACAGCCTGACGGCGCGCGAGCGCGGCAGGCTGGAACTGCCGCCGCGCAGGGCAAAAGCGCCGCGACCGAGGTGGTCGTACAGGAACAGGCCTGCGCGCAGCATCCACGCCGGCCGCAGGTGTTTCTCGTGCGGCAGCACGAACTCCAGCGGCCAGATGATGTGCGGAGCAATACCCAGCAGCGCTTCACGCTCATCCAGTGCTTCAGAGACCAGGCGAAACTCGAAGTGCTCGAGGTAGCGCAGGCCACCGTGGATCAGCTTGGTGCTGGCCGAAGAGGTGGCACCGCCCAGGTCGTGCTGCTCGGCCAGGAGCACCGACAGGCCGCGCCCGGCCGCATCACGAGCGATGCCGGCGCCGTTGATACCGCCGCCAATGATGACGAGGTCGAAACGCTGCAAGGCCGTGGTGGCAGGCGCGTCGCGGTCACCGGACCGCAAAGCCGCCGAGCCTCAGTCAGTCAGGACTTGCTGCTGAAATCGAGTTCGCTGCCACCGCTGGCGGGTGCAGCGGGACGGGCGGTGGGAGCCGCGGCCGCCATTGGCGCAGGTGACGCGGGAGCGGCAGGCGCTGGTCTGGGTACAACCGCCGCTGGCGCAGCCGCAGTGGCGGCGGCGGGGACTGCGGCCGCCGGGGCTGGCGCAACCCGTGCGGCAAAACGCGGTGCTGCCGGTGCCGTCGCCGCCGAGGCATCCACCGGGGCGCCAGCGACAGGCTGGGAGAAGAGGCGCTCGAGGTCGGCCAGGATGGAGGCATTGTCGATCGCCGCTCGACCCTGGTAGCGCAGCAGGATACGTGCGGGCAAGTCCAGCAGCCGCGGTTCGGGCTGGCGCATGTTGGCAGCCACATTGAGCAGCGGAATCAGGTGATTGTTCTTCCAGCCACCGTCGGCACGCTCGACGGCGTCGATGATCGCCTGTTGCGCCTTGGCGATGCCAGACAGTAATTCGGCGAGTTGTTCGTTGGTGACAGTCATCGGTCTCTCGCAATCATATGGGTTCAGCGCACAGCATACCATCGCAGCGGAATCCATGATTTAGATGATTACAATGTATCAATTCAACTCCATACCATAAGGAATATTTATCAGGAGTGATAATAATTTAGCCTACGATAAAAGCACCGGCCGCGTCCACCACCACGTCGTAAGTGTGAAAACGCGTTAACGGGCCTTGAGGTTTATTGGCAGGGCAGCGCGCAAATTGGAAAAGCCACTGTGCATTTCGCCGGATACGGCGCCCCAAAGGGCGTTCCCGTATAATTTCATGCATCTTGCTGCGCGCCGGCAAGTAACGTCTGGTTGCGGCAACAGCATTCAACCAGCACCCAGGCGTTCTGATGGGTGCCCTATCCGAAACTTTGGGAGATTCACATGAAGATCAAGGTCGATCGAAAAGTCTGTGCCGGACATGCGCTGTGCGCAGCCAAAGCTCCGGATGTCTATACGCTGGATGACGATGGCTATTGCAATTCTGACGGCATGACCGTGCCCGCCGGCAAGGAGGAACAGGCCAGGTTTGGTGCCGCCTATTGCCCGGAGCGCGCCATTGTCCTGTTCGATGATTCCGGCAAGGAAATACGCTAAGCGCACAGGTTCCGCGATCGGTATCGATCGACATCGAGGGGAGAACAACATGGCAGCAGTCGTCGCTGAGTCCGTCGCCGGGAACATCCCGGCTCACATCCCGAAGTCGCTGGTGTTTGACTTTGACCATTTCACGGCGCCCGAGGTGCAGCAGGATCCGCAGCGCTCAGTGAGCCAGCTCTTGCACAAGAATGCGCCGGAGGTGTTTTTCACCCCGCGAAATGGTGGCTACTGGATCGTGACGCGCGCCGAAGTCGCCGTCGACATGCTGCGCCAAGTGGACAAGTTTTCCAGCGCACCGCAATTCAATCACTTCAAGGCTTTCAACCCGCCGATGTTGCCGGTGCAGGCCGATCCGCCGGACCAGGCCGAATACCGCCGCATCCTCAACCCGAAGCTTGCGCCGGGCCCGATCCAGAAGCTGGAAGCCAGCGTGCGCC
>CAXNGL010000115.1:0-8919 GCA_964201515.1 Burkholderiales bacterium | reverse complement strand
TCGTTCAGTGGTTTTTCATCGGCATTCCGCAATGAGGACGCTTTTCGCCAGGAAGTGCTGCTGGCCACCATCCTCGTTCCTTTAGGCTCGTGGCTCGGCAACGGTGGCATCGAAAAGGCATTACTGGTCTCCAGCGTGCTCCTCGTCCTTGTCGTGGAACTTCTCAACTCCGCGGTGGAGGCTACGGTCGATCGGGTGTCACTCGACCGCCACCGCCTGTCCAAGCGGGCCAAGGACATCGGCAGTGCGGCGGTCTTCCTGAGCCTGGTCAACGTTGCCATTGTCTGGGGCCTGGTACTCCTGGCCTGAGCTCACAAGAACAGAAGCGTCCCACGTTTCATTTGGCTGTCACATCCGGCGGCTAGACTCCTGTCCTGTTGATCCATTACTACAACAGGCGAACATAACGTGGCGATTGGTGGGCAGATTTCAGTACGCGGACTCCCGCAAAAGCTGCTGCACCGAGTCGATCGGAGCGTTTTCGACGCCCTTTACTCCCGGTCGCTGGTCTACAACACCTGCTGGGAAGACCCCGCTGTAGACCGCCGCGCGCTGCAACTGCGACCGGCGGACCGTGTTCTCGTTATCACCAGTGCCGGCTGCAATGCACTGGACTACGCCCTCACTGGCGTAGCACGCGTGTACGCCGTGGATGCCAATCCGCGCCAGTCGGCGCTGCTGGAATTGAAGCTTGCCGGCATACACCGCATCGAGTTTGAGGATTTCTACGCCTTCTTCGGCGAGGGTCGGCATGCGGAAGCAGAACGCATTTACCGCCAGGCCCTGCGTCCCGAACTGTCCCCCTTCGCCCGCGCGTTCTGGGACCGGCGCATCCGCTGGTTCAGCGACGCCAATCCGCAATCGAGCTTCTACTTCCACGGTTTGTCCGGCGTCGTGGCGCGCGGCTTTCAAAGCTACCTGAACATGCGGCCGACTCTCGCGCGCGGCGTCGCAGCGTTGCTGGAGACCCGCACACTGGATGAGCAACGCGCGATTTACGACTCGCGCGTGGAGCCGCTGCTGTGGGGGCGAGGCTTGAACTGGGTGCTGTCTCGCGGCGTTACCATGAGCATGCTGGGTGTGCCCAGGCCGCAGAAGCTCGAAGTCGAACGACAGCACCGCAACGGCGTCGCCGGCTTCGTGCGCGAAGCCATCGAATACGTCTTTCGCGACCTTCCATTGCGTTCCAACTACTTCTGGACGCTGTATCTTCGCGGGCACTATAGCCGCGAGTGTTGCCCCGAATACCTGAAGCCGGCCAACTTCACTGCGCTCAAGGGCGGCCTTGCGGACAACGTGGAGGTACATACCCGCACCGTGACCGAATTCCTGCGCGCATCGCGCGATCCGATCACCCGCTTCGTCCTGCTCGACCACATGGACTGGATGAGTTCCTACCTGCCGAACGAACTTCACGAGGAATGGCAGGCCATCCTGGAGCGGGCCAGGCCGGGGGCGCGGATTATCCTGCGCAGCGCTCACCAGCGCCCGGCCTACCTCGACAGCGTGCGCATCGGCGGCCGGCCGCTGCGCGAAATCCTGAAATTCCACGATGGGCTCGCCTGGGCGCTGCAACCGCTGGATCGCGTGCACACCTACGCCGGTTTCCACATCGCGGACGTTCCGGGATGATGCTGCTCCAGGACAGCCGCGTGCTGTTGCACCTGCTGCGCGGGCAGCAGGCCATGGGTGATCACGCCGAGCGCCTGGAACGGTTCTACGCACCGCAGGCGGCACACTACGACCGCTTTCGCGAGCGCCTGCTGCACGGCCGCCGCGAACTTGTGGAACGGCTGAATCCGTCCCCGGGTGACAGCGTGGTAGAGCTCGGCGGCGGAACCGGCCGCAATCTGGAATTTTTCGGCGCGCGACTGCTGTCCCTGTCCCGCTTCGAACTGGTGGACCTGTGTCCTGCCCTCCTGGCCCAGGCGAAGCAGCGCTCGGAGCGCTGGCCTCACCTGGTACGCCTTGTTCAGGCGGATGCGACCACCTACCGTCCCACCGTGAATGGAGACTGCGGCGTCGATCGCGTGTATTTTTCCTACTCGCTTACCATGATTCCCGAGTGGCGCCGCGCCATCAACAATGCCATCCGCATGCTGCGCCCCGGTGGGCTGCTGGGTGTGGTCGATTTTTACGTGTCCGGCGCGCAACGGTTGCCCCATCGTGCCCACCATAGGTGGGCGACACGTCGCTTCTGGCCACGCTGGTTCGCGCACGACGGCGTGCGCCTTAGTGCCGACCACCTTCCGGAACTGATGCGACGCACCGACCCCGTGCATTGCGAAGAGCGCATGGCGCCCGTTCCCTACCTGCCAGGACTGCGAGTTCCCTACTACCTCTATGTCGGACGCAAGCCTCGGCGCTAATCTCTCCCCCAGTCCCGATCCGGCGCACGCGGCTGGCCGGCGGGTAAGGGCTGTATTTCTCTCCGACATCCACCTGGGAACCCGGGCCTGCCAGGCAGAAAGGCTGCTGGAGTTCCTGCGTCATATCGAAACCGACTACATCTACCTGCTGGGCGACATCATCGATTTCTGGGCGCTGTCGCGCGGCATTCACTGGCCCGCCCCCCACAACACCTTCGTCCAGAAGATGCTCAAGCGCGCGCGCCACGGCGTGCAGGTGACATTCGTTCCGGGCAACCACGACGAAGCGCTTCGCGAGTACGTCGGCACCGGCTTCGGCGACATCCAGGTCATGCGCGAGGCCGTGCACGTTGCGGCGGATGGCCGCCGTTACCTGCTCATTCACGGTGACGAATTCGACCAGATCACGCGCCACCATCGCTGGTTGGCGCTGGCAGGCGACGTCTCCTACACCCTGCTGGTGCGCCTGAACATCCTGTTGTCGTGGATCCGGCGCAAGTTGCATAAACCCGGCTACTGGTCGCTCGCAGGCTTTGCCAAACGCAAGGTCAAGGGCGCTCTCGATTTCATCTATGGCTACGAGGAGTCGGTCGCGCATCACGCCCGTCACCGTGGCATGGACGGCGTCATCTGCGGCCATATCCACAGCGCCGTGATCAAGGAAATCGACGGCGTTCGCTACATCAACTGCGGCGACTGGGTGGACAGCTGCTCGGCCATCGTGGAGCACATGGATGGCCGCCTGGAACTGGTGCACTGGGAGCAGGATCCAGCGCTCATGCCGGTCGAAGTCGAGGCACCGATCCACCTGCCAGCCAGCGCTCCGGACCCGCGCCTTGCCCCGGCCCAAAGCAAGCCGGAAACGTCAGTACCTCCCAAGACGTCATGGTCCATCCAGCCCGTCTCCATCGCGTCCCGTAACCGGCTGTGAAGTCTGCCTATTCATCACGCTCGCGAAACACCAGCCACGCCGCGATCATGCTGAGCGTCGCGACAATGGCAACGACCATCCAGAAGCCGGCCAAGAAGGCGCGCCAGACCCTCAGCGACGGCGTGCATGCCTTTCCGTTCTTTAGCATCGAGAATGTCGATGTCGTGGATGACCGGCACATCATCGTCGGCAACCACAACAATCTGCCTTTTTCCTCGAGCAGGGACCCGAACAGGGCAGACGACAACGAGATGATGCTGCTCGAAGTTGAGGCCCTGCTGAAGGCTCGCTAAACAACGCCCAGACCGTCCCAGGACCTGGCTACCGGGGCATTTTCCACGAGGGGGCGCAGCGTGTCGCAGTCCCTCGCTCCCTCGCTCCCTCGCTCCCTCGCTCCCTCGCTCCCTCGCTCCCTCGCTAGTGTCCGGCCTTCTGTATCGCCTTATTGCACAGATCGATGATCCGACGTTGCGCTGTCTCCCGCCTTTTCTTTCCCGCGTATTCCGGAATGTCCTGGGCTTTCTTCGCGATCTTCTTGCACGCCATCAGCAGGTATTTTGCTCCTGACACCAGCTTCGGATTCTTGCGAATGGCATTGAGGTCCTGACGTGTCAGCAATTGCAAGACCTGCTTTTGCGCGCGGGTAACTTTCATGACTGTCTGCCCGATACTGTTGAGGTGCCGGCGATTGTAAATTCAATTGAATGCCGTCCTGGTGTGCAATACAGGCAGCGGGAAAATTTCCTCATCGCGTGCGCCAGCCAGCGATCATGAACCTGCCGCGCGATCCCCCCTGATCTCGGAGGCATTGAAACACCGACTCGACCGCCATTTATTCACAAATTCTGTGGACAAGATTGTGAAGAACTACGATGGAAGCGTGCAAGCTTCTGATTGCACAAGTACTTATGTTACCTGCCCAAATAACAAGCAACCACCATTTGAGTTACATTTTTATGAAAATGATTCCGGATGCGCGCGATCGATTGAACTTTTAACATGAATCGCACCGCATTCTGCTCAATCCACAATCCGACCATCCGACCATCCGACCATCCGACCATCCGACCATCCGATCCCGCCGCTCAAGGACTTCTTTGGGCGGTCGCAAAATGAATTGTGTAACCGGCTCTAAGTCTCCCTTGCCGTCACGCCATGTTGCGTCAATCCGCCCTGAGTCCAGGACTTTCCGGCGCACAGCGTGACGTTGCGCTCCTTGAACTTCCAGCCGCCTCCCACCTTGACCAGGCTGTCGTCGTACTCGCCCATGATGTACGGGCGAATTCCTTCCGAGATATCGATCGCCATCACGTAAAGCTTCAGGCGTGCGGTCGCGCCGTCACCCTCGATGACGGCATTCGAGGTCCAGTGCCGGCTCTTGTGCCCGGCCGCCGCCGCCTTGTGAATATAGGCCACCAGTTGCGCGCGTCCCTGGGCCCGGCACTCGCCATAAGCCATGAATTTCCCGTCGTCGGTGAAAAGGTCCGCCCAGTCCTCGGCGTGGCGATGGTCGATGGCGTGGTTGTAACGCGAGGCCAGCTCCATGATCTCAATCCTGTCTGCAGATGTCAGCGGCACGCGGCCCCCCATGCAAAATCGATAACAATTGAATAACCAGCGACACTACTTGCTTTGGACATGCACAGGCCAGTCGCCGCCGCATGCGCTGACGCGACGCACCTTGAATTTCCAATGGCCGTCGAGCTTCACCAGTTCGTCGTCATACTCGGCCAGGATCTGGGGACGGATGCCATCCGTGATGTCGTATGCCAGCACATACATTCGCAACCGCGCTTGATCGTCCTTCCCCTCTATCACCGGATTACAGGGCCAGTGGCGTATCTTCTTGCCGGTACGCTCGGCCTTGTGGATATGCTCCACCAGGGCCGGCCTGCCCCCCGCCCGCAATTTCCCGTCGGCCCACAATTCGCCATCCGGCGAGAACACGTCGGCCCATTCCTCGGCGCGACGATGGTCGATGGCGTAGTTGTAACGCGACACCAGCTCGATGATCTCGAATTCATCCGATGCACTCAGTTCCAATGTGTCCTCCCGTTTTTTCGCCCCGCCCCGCTGGCAGCACTGCGATTCGACCGCATTAGATGCCACCCGCGGAGAAATTGACGCGCCGCACCTTGAATTTCCATTTCCCGTTCACCTTGACCACGGTATCGTCATAGTCGCCCATCACATACGGCGCAATGCCGTTGCCGATGTCCACCGCCATCAGGTACATGCGCAGGCGCGCCGTGTCGCCCTCGCCCTCGACGATGTGGTTGCATCCCCAGTGGCGCACCTGCTTGCCGGACGCCTTGGCCTTGCGCATGTGCTCGATGAAGGCGGCGCGTCCCTCCACGCGGTTGCCATTGCCTGAAATCAGCAAGCCGTCCTCGGCAAAGCAATCGGCCCACTCCTCGCCCATGCGCTGGTCGATGGTCATCGAATAGCGTGCGGCCAGTTCAATGATTTCCAGCTTGTCTTGCGTACTCAGCGGCATCTGTGTGTCCCCCATGGCCCGACGTTGAATGACCAGCGGGGAAACTTACCATGAACGAACGGACGGCGTCACGAGACATGCACGACCCGCCCATTGGAGCCACCATTTTCCGCCGCCGCCTTCCGGGCACCACGCCCGCGGGGCGCAATCTCCGACCATTCACCGATCAATACATTTCGGGGACGAGCAACTCCGCTGGCACCGGGCTGCGCCGGTAATCGGCATTGCGCTCGCGCGGGGGAAGCACCGCCACCTCGCGCTCCACCTCGGTATAGGGCACCTGGCTGAGCAGGTGATGGATGCAGTTCAGGCGCGCCTTCTTCTTGTCGACCGCCTGCACCACCCGCCATGGCGCCTCCGCGATATGCGTACGCTCGAGCATGACCTCCTTTGCATGGGTGTACTTCTCCCAGCGCCGGCGCGACTCGAGATCCATGGGGCTGAGCTTCCATTGCTTGAGCCGGTCGTGGATGCGCCCGTGGAAACGCATCTCCTGCTCTTCATCCGTGATCGAGAACCAGTATTTGAGAAGCTGCACGCCCGAGCGCACCAGCATCTTCTCGAACTCCGGCACCGTGCGGAAGAACTCCTCGTACTGCTCGTCGGTGCAGAACCCCATGACGCGCTCGACGCCGGCGCGGTTGTACCAGCTGCGGTCGAACAAGACCATTTCACCCGCCGCAGGCAGATGGCTGACATAACGCTGGAAATACCACTGCGTGCGCTCACGGTCATTGGGGGCCGGCAGTGCAGCCACCCGGCACACGCGCGGATTGAGGCGCTGCGTGATGCGCTTGATGACGCCGCCTTTTCCCGCAGCATCGCGCCCTTCGAAGAGGATGACCATCTTGTGGCCCGTGTGCTGGACCCAATCCTGCAGCTTGACGAGTTCCCCCTGCAACCTGAACAGCTCACGGAAGTAGCGAACGCGCTGCGCGCGCGACTCCGCGTCCGCTGCCGCATCCGCTGCAGCCTCGCCCGCGCCCGCGCCCGGCACGCTGCGGTCGTCGAGCTCCATCTCCAGCTCTTCATCCAGGCTGTCCAGCACGTCCTGATGGATACGTCGATAGACATCGTCAGGCAGGGCGGCATTGTCAGTATTCATGTCGATGAAAACTCCTGATTGGGAATCTGGCAAGCAAGGACAGCCTCACAGTCGGAAAACAGCAGCGCAATCGTCCTGTACACCGACATGGCAGCATGTCGATTGCCCCATCCGGGCCCGGATGCGCCGACTACAGGCGGTCATCCATGCGGCGCAACCGGTCCGCCAGCACGCGCATCACCTGCAGCGCGAAATTCGGTGTCTGCTGTACGAGGAACTTGAACCGCGGCTGGTCGATGGAGACCAATTTGGCATCACTGCGCACGATTGCGGTGGCGCTACGGGCTGACCCGTCGATCATGGTCATTTCGCCCAACACGCCACCAGGACCCAGCGTTTCCACGGTGCGGCCCTTGACTTCCAGGTCCACGCTCCCTTCGAGGACCACGTACATGGTGTCGCCGGGCTCCCCTTCGCTGAACACCAGTGCATCCCTGGCGAACACCTGGAAGCGGTCTTCATTCCTGAACAAATCGATGGAAATCATGATGTCCTAATTTTAAATTCGTGAAGTTTACGTGACAACTGTGAAGGATTCATGACAGTCGACCGGGACTGCGGGATGCGACTCCAACCGGAACATAGCTCGCACAGATTGCAGCGCCGTGACAGGCAGGGGCCGGTCCACAGCGCGGTGATACGGGACGGCAGGGGCGCCCGCGCCGACATATGCCCGCCGTCCCGTCCTCGACACAAATCCTTCATGCTGACGTAACAATAGGCATCCACACTGCCGCCCATTGCCATTCACCAAACCCGATATCGAGCACACACCATGAACGAGACAATTTCCATCAGCGGCTTGAGCAGGACCTTCGGAAAGACGAAGGCACTGGACAATGTCAACCTGTGCGTCGACAAGGGTGAGATCGTCGCCCTGATCGGCGCTTCCGGCTCCGGGAAATCCACCATGCTGCGCCACATTGCCGGGCTGGCGAAGGCCGACGATGCAGCCTCGGCTTCACGCATAGTCGTCGGCGGACGCACCGTCCAGTCCGGCGGCAGGCTCGCACCTGACGTCCGCGACATCAGGGCCGGCATAGGCTTCGTCTTCCAGCAATTCAACCTGGTCGACCGGCTGCCGGTGATCACCAATGTACTGGCCGGCATGCTGCATCGCATCCCGGCATGGCGCAGCACGATCAAGCACTTCACCCACGATGAAGTCCGCCTGGGGCTGGAAGCGCTGCAACGCGTCGGCATGGCCGAACGCGCCCTGCAGCGCGCATCCACGCTCTCGGGTGGCCAGCAGCAGCGCGCAGCCATTGCGCGCACGCTGGTGCAGAAGGCCGACGTCATTCTCGCCGATGAGCCGATCGCTTCGCTCGACCCGGAGTCGTCGCGCAAGGTGATGGACCTGCTGTCGCGCATCAATCGTGAGGACGGCACGACTGTGCTGGTATCGCTCCACCAGGTGGAAGTCGCCATCAAGTACTGCCCGCGCACCGTTGCCTTGCACCACGGCAAGGTGGTCTACGACGGCGCGTCGAGCGCGCTCACGCCTGCGCTGTTGCGCGAGCTGTACGGCGCCGAGGCGGACGAAGTTCTGCTTCAACCCGAGCCGTCCGCGCCGGCGCCGATGTTCCTGCACCGGGCCTATGTCGAGCCTCCCGGCGCCGCGGCGCGGCAGGAATCTGTCGTTCAGGCCCAAGCCCTCTAGCCACAGTCGTACCCACTCAACGGAGAAAAACCCATGCTGCGCAAGTACCTGACTGCCTTAACGCTGACTGCCGCATTCGCGGCGCCCGCCGCCGCCGAACTGCCCAAAGAACTCAACTTCGGCATCATTTCCACCGAGTCCACCCAGAACCTAAAGCAGGACTGGGAACCGATGCTGAACGATCTGGCGAAGAAATCCAGCATGAAGATAAACGCCTTTTTCGCCCCGGACTACGCCGGCATCATCGAAGCAATGCGCTTCAACAAGGTGCAGGTGGCCTGGTATGGCAACAAGTCGGCCATGGAAGCAGTCGATCGTGCAAACGGAGAGGTGTTCGTGCAGACGCTGGCCGCTGAT
>CAXNGL010000114.1:0-8957 GCA_964201515.1 Burkholderiales bacterium | reverse complement strand
GGGGAAGCGCCAGGATAGTCGGTCGAAATCACCACCACCGGAAAAGTCACATCGGGAAACTGCTCAACCGGCAGGCGGTTGTAGGAGAACAGCCCCAACACCAACAGAGCAGCCATCATCATGGTCGCGAAAACCGGGTTGTCGATGCTGACGCGCGTGAACCACATGGATGGGCTTCCGGCTCAGGCTCGCGGCCGCGGCATCAAGGCCGCTGGCCTTCGCCGCCGCGCACGCGCACCGTGGCACCCTCGCGCAGCGCACCGAGGTTGCCGCGCACGATCCGGTCGCCTGTGGCAAGGCCGGACACGATCCGTACCGGCGCATCCGGCCCTTCGCGCACCACCTCGACCTGCCTGCGTTTCAGGGTGTTGCCATCCACGGCATACACATAGGCCTTGCCACCCTCCTCGCGGATGGCGGCCGAGGGCACCATCAGCACATTGTCCGCGCGCGACAACAGCAATTCGCCCTGGGCGAAGAGCCCCGCCCGCAGCGCGTTGCCCGGATTGTCGAGCGAGATATAGACCGCCACCGACCGCGTGCCCGCCGTCGCGGACGGGCTGATCCGGCTCACCTTGCCCTGGAAGCGCCGCTCGCCAAAACCATCCACCCGGAACTCAACCGATTGCCCGACTTGCGCAACCCCGATGGCCGAGGACGGCAGGTGGGCCTCGATCTCAAGGCGCGACAGATCCACGATACTGAGCAGGCGCGCATCCACGGGAACTCGTTCACCGGGTTCGGCGAAGCGGTCAGCCACCATGCCGGATATCGGCGCCACCAGCACTGCGTCGCCCAGCGCCTTGCGCGCCGACACCAGCTCGGCCTCGGCCACGCGCAGGCGGGCCAGCGCCACGTCGTAGCTCGATTGCGTGGAATCGAAGGCGTTCTTGGAGATGAAACTCTTGTCCAGCAGCGCCAGCTGCGTGTCACGGTTTTTTTCCGCCAGCACCAATTGCGCCTTGCCGACCTCCACGTCCGCCGCGCGCGCGTTTGCGCGCGCCTGCACGTCAGTCGGGTCGATGCGCGCTACGACCTGCCCAGCCTTCACCGGCTGCCCCTGTCGCACCGTCACCGCCAGCAACTCCCCGGCCACCTTGACCTTCACCAGGGCCGTATTGAGCGCGATCAGCGTGCCCGAAAACGGCACCGTGCGGCGAAATTCGGCTGGGGCGAGCGTCAACAGATCGCCGGGCAAGAATTCCAAGACCGACTGAGTCGTGGCGGCAGGAACGACCGGCTCCGCGGCCACCGCCCGGTCATTGGCCAGCCGTGCCGCCACCACACCCCCAACAACGATGGCGAGGATACCGATGAGCCAAAACCGGATTCGTCGCATGTTTGAGTTATTCATTCCTGTCTTTTCGACTCGTCGCCAAGAACTGTCCTGACCGGATCAACGCGGGGGCCAATTGGGTCTAGGCTATTGAATTCTACAGAGTTTTTACTCCTGAAACACCGGGCACGCTCAAAAGCCAAGTGCCACCATTCTCGGCAAGAATGTTGCAGGAAAAAAACCACAGACAGCTGAGTATTGAAAAACGAACGATGATCCAGACGCAGTTGCAGTTGCAGATGGGAATCAAGCCGGAGGCGATTGCCGAGGGGGTTGAATCGTTCGGCCTCTACCCTTTCAGTTGAACTCAGCCGCAGCAGCCGGGTTCACGTGAAAGGGTGCCGCAAGTCCTGGGCGCCCGCCGATAACAGGCGGCCACCGAGCTGTAGCGGCCCAAGAGCGCGCCGATATTTACACCATGACACCTCATGTTGGCGTCGCCTTCGACCAGAAGCCCCATTGTGGCGTCGTGGAATGCGATGCCTGAAGATACTTGAAGAAGGGCTACTCGCCCGAACAAATTGCCGGCTCAATGGCACCTGTGCATACGGAGGCGCCTTCCCTGCGGGTTTCTGATCAATCTTGTCATTCGTTCGCCTCGCCTGTGTATCCTGTGTCCATATCATGTAAAGCTTACTCTCTCGATTCGATGACCAGCTCAACCAAAAACTGTCGGTTAAGCCCGACAGGCTGCTAGGAGGCA
The DNA here is from genome assembly GCA_964201515.1 of Burkholderiales bacterium. Classification (GTDB taxonomy): domain Bacteria; phylum Pseudomonadota; class Gammaproteobacteria; order Burkholderiales; family SG8-39; genus CAIYPG01. Next base: position 6,918 of record CAXNGL010000114.1, on the reverse strand, counting down.
ACATGGCCGACACGCTGGAAATCGTCGATTCGCACCATCACCTGATGGACCTGGGCCTCGCCTCGTATGCGTGGATGAAGCCCGGGTCGCAGCACCGCTATGGCAAGGTTGATCCGATCAGCAGGAATTACCTTTCGGCCGATTATCGATCCGACACGGCGCCGTATCACATCGTGGCTGATGTGCACGTCGAGGGACACCGCGATCATCATCACGACCCACTGGACGAGACGCGCTGGCTTGCGGAGCTGCAACGGCAGAGCGGCTGTCCCACCGTCTGCATCGGCGGCGCGTCGCTGGAAGCCCCGAATATCGCCGCAGTGCTTGCGGGGCACGCGGCCTACCCATTCGTGCGCGGCATCCGCAGCAGCCCCGATACCGGGACACTCCTCGGGCCGAATGCGACCGGGAAGAACGTATCCATGGACGACCGCGCCTGGCGCGCTGGATTCGCCCTGCTTGAGAAGCACAACTTCGTCTGCGACCTGCTCGGACTCTTCCCGCAGATGGAGAAAGTTGCGCATGTCGCCCGGGACTTCCCGCGCACGACCATCATCCTCAATCACATGGCCTACCCGCCGGCAGACCTGAACGCCGAAGGCATGGCGCAGTGGCGCAAGGCCATCGAGATGATTGCTCCCTGCACCAATGTCGTCATGAAGGTGTCAGGCATGTGCCTGGGCGGTCCGCCCTGGCGTGCTGAACTGCACCGCGAACCGGTCCGCCATGTGATCGCCACGCTGGGGGTGGAGCGCTGCATGTTCGGCAGCAATTTTCCAGTCGACCGCCTCGCCGGGAGCTTCACTACCATTGTCGAAGGCATGCGCTCCGCGGTGTCCCACCTGAGCGCCTCGCAGCAGCGGCAATTCTTCCGTGACACGGCGGCGCGCGTGTATCGGATCGATCTTCCTGCGTAGTTGGCCGCGCGGTCCGAGCTTTAGCAGAACGGTCGAGCCTGCGTCGCAGGCCGCGCGGTCCGAGTTTTCGCAGCGCGGCCGAGCCTGCGTAGCAGGCCGCGCGGTCCTGACTAAACGGCGGTATAGCCGCCGTCCACGACCAGCGAGTGACCGGTGATGAAGGCCGCGTCGTCGGAGGCGAGGAAGGCGATGGCCTTGGCGATGTCCGCCGGTTTTCCCAGGCGCCCGATCGGGTGCCGTGCCACCAGGTCATCCATCTTCACCACGGCCGGGCCGACCACCACGCTGGTGCGGCTTTCCATGAAGCCCGGGCAGACAGCGTTGACGCGAATGCCATCCTTTGCATAGTCGAGTGCGGTGCTGCGCGTCATGTTGACCACCGCGCCCTTGGCTGCCGTGTACGGCACCGCGCCTGCCACGGCCACCAGACCCATGATTGACGCGGTATTGACGATGGCACCGCCTCCCCCGGCCTTCATCGCTGCATAGGCGTGCTTGCTGCACAGGAACACGCCGGTGAGGTTGATGCCGATGACGCGCTCCCAGTCGGCAAGCGAGGTCTCGTTCGTCCGCCCGCGCCCGCCGATGCCGGCATTGGCAACCATCACGTCGAGGCGCCCCCAGCGATCGGTTGCCGCCTTGACCATGGCCATCACCTGGTCCTCCTTGCTCACGTCGACCCTGAAGAATGCCACCTGCAACCCCTCGGCGAGCATCTCCTGCGCAATCCTGGGACCATCGTCTGCCATATCCGCCATCAGCACCTTTGCGCCTTCACCGGCCAGTTGCAAGACGGTCGCGCGCCCGATCGCTCCCGCACCCCCGGTAACGATGGCTACCTTGTCCTTGAACCGCATGAATTGTTCCCTCCCTGTGAGTACTGTTGCGTAAGTGGATGTGCGCGTTCAGTTCCCGGGCACTGGAATCAGTCCGGGTGGCAATATCGCCCCCTGCTGCATGGACGCGCGCTGGGAAAAGCGCCAGCGCCCCTCCTGTTTTTCGAAGCGCGCGTAATAGCGGCCGGTGGCCGTCACGTCCAGTCCCCCCGGCGTAATGTGGGCGATGATGAAGTCCCACCACGCATTGGCCTTGTCCCCCTGGATGTCGATGATCGGATGCCCGCCGAAATGCATGCCGCGCGATTCTGCGGTGCGCAGGCCCTTGGTAAATTCACTCACCGTCTTGACGATCTGCGTCCTTCCCCGTACCGACCAGGGCTGCGGATCCGTGCCTGGAGGCCGATAGATTCCCGGCAGGGAGATCCACTCAGCATCCTCAGTGAACAACTGCCCCCACTCATCGAAGCGACCGTCGTCGAGCAGTTGGGCGTACAGGGCCATGACGCGGCGAATGGCATCGAGGTCGTTCATCGTCAGCTCTACTTTTGTAGGTTTAGCGCCGTAGAGTGCTTAATGCTATTGAGGCGATACTCCCTCACCCCCTACTTCCGGAGGCCTAACGGCAATTCTCTCTGGCACTCTTGGTCACAACCTGAATTTACGCCTTTGCAGCCGCAGCCGACGCGCCCCACCCGGATCGCCGTTGCTCGGCGAGATATTCCTTCGACTGCATTTCGATCAGCCGGCTCGCCGTTCGGTCGAATTCGAAGCGCATCGCCCGCAGCCTGGCATCTTTCGCTGCCTCCTCCAGATTCAGAAGGTGCGTAGGATCTTCGGCGGCCGATATGATGAGTTTGATCCGGTTGTCGTAAAGCACATCGACCATCAACGTGAAGCGCCTGCCTTCATCGGCCTGCGCCAGGCCGATGCGCGGAACGTTGGACACGATCACCGTATGAAAGTGGCTGGCGAGTTCCAGGTAGTCGTGCTGCGAGCGTCCCCAGCCGCACAGCACGTCAAAGTCCATCCAGATCACGCCGCCCGCGCGATGCCGGTACGGCACGATGCGCCCCTCAATTTCGAGGGGGGCGGTCTCTTCGGCGACCTCGGCAATGCTCCTGAACGACTGCATCAGCGCCTGGTCGGCATGCGGGCCCAACGGGGTAACATAGGCCGCCACCTGTTCCATGACGCGCCGCCGGTAGTCGATGCCCGCATCCACATTGATGATATCCAGGCGTTTCTTGAGCAGGGCGATGGTGGGCATGAAGTTATCGCGCTTCAGGCCATCCTTGTACAGGTCATCCGGGTGGTAATTGGAGGTCATGCAGTAGACCACGCCCAGGTCTAGAGTTCGATCGAGTAGGCGGCCGAGGATCATGGCGTCGGCGATGTCGTTGACATGCATCTCGTCGAAGCAGATCAGGCGATACCGCAGTGCGATGCGACGCGCCAGCGCGCTGAGCGGGTCTTCCTGGCCCTTCAGCTCCTGCAGCTCGCGATGCACGTCACGCATGAAATCGTGGAAGTGCACACGCCGCTTGCGGACCAGCGGGAGCGATTGGTAGAAGCTGTCCATGAGGAAGCTCTTGCCCCGGCCGACGCCCCCCCAGAGATAGACGCCGCGCGGCAACGGTGGCCGCACCACCAGCCTGCGCAGGGCATTGCGCCGCCGGTTCTTATACTCGCTCCATTCGTCATGCAGGCGCTGCAGCCGTTCCACGGCGGCCAGTTGCGATGGATCGGCGCTGTAGCCGCGGCGCGCCAGGGTATGGTGGTACAGCTCGAGGACAGTGAGTCCTTCAGGCGCCAGGCTGTCGTTGGGTACGGTGGGTTCTTTTTTTTGGTTCTCGGACATGGTTGGCGCTGTTGTCTGCGCGCGATGGGGGATCGCTTCGCGTTGGAACTGCGTTTCGACCCCGTCGGGCCGGGCAACGCCTGGAATTTGCTACATGTTCAGCGCGCGTTTCGACACCGCCAGCGCGGCTTCATGCATGACCTCCGACAGGGACGGGTGGGCGTGCACGATGCGTGCAATGTCCTCCGAAGATGCCTTGAACTCCATCGCCACCACCGCCTCGCTGATCAGCTCCGAGGCGTGGGTATTGACCACATGCACGCCGAGAATCTCGTCGGTTTTCGCGTGGGCGAGCATCTTGACGAATCCGCGGGCATCGCCATGGCCCAGGGCACGGCCGTTGGCGGCAAAGGGAAACTGACCCACCGCGTAGGGAATGCCCTGGGCCTTCAGCGCCTGCTCGGTCTTGCCCACCCAGGCGATCTCGGGGGAGGTGTAGATCACCCAGGGGATGGCGTCGTAGTTCACGTGTCCCTTCTGGCCACCGATTATTTCGGCCACCATGACGCCCTCTTCTTCCCCCTTGTGCGCAAGCATGGGGCCGCGGACCACGTCCCCGATGGCATAGATGTTCTGCAGGTTGGTCCTGCAGTGCGCATCCACCTCGATGAATCCTCGTGCATCGATCTTCAGGCCCACGGCGTCGGCGCCAAGGCCATCGGTATTGGGCAGCCTGCCTACTGATACGATGAGCTTGTCGCATTCCAGCTTGTTTTCCTTGCCGTCGAGCTGGTACGCCACGGTGACGCCGGTCTTGCCCTGTGCGACAGTGCCGATCTTCACGCCGAGACGGATGTCGAGACCCTGCTCCTTGGTGAAGATCTTCCAGGCTTCCTTGGCGACGGCTTCATCGGCGGCTGCAAGGAAGGTCGGCAATGCCTCGAGCACCGTGACATCGGCGCCCAGTCGCCGCCATACGCTGCCCAACTCCAGCCCGATGACACCGGCACCAATCACGCCCAGGCGCTTCGGCACGTCCTTGAAAGCCAGTGCCCCGACGTTGTCGCAGATACGTTCGTTGTCAACGGGAATACCAGGTAGGTGCCGCGCCTTCGAGCCCGTGGCGATCACCACGCTGCGCGCACCCACCCGCTCGACGGAGTCTTCGCCCGTGACTTCTATATTCCAGCGCGAGCCGTCCGCGCCGCCCGGCCCGACAAGTTTTCCGTGGCCCTTCAGCCAGGTAATCTTGTTCTTGCGAAACAGGTATTCGATGCCTCCGGTCATCTTGGATACGATGCTGTCCTTGCGGGCGATCATCTTTGCCACGTCCATGCTCGCCCCGGTCACCGCCACGCCATGATCCTTGAGGCCGTGCAGCACGTGCTCGTACTGCTCCGAGGATTCGAGCAGGGCTTTTGATGGGATGCAGCCGACGTTCAGGCAGGTGCCCCCCAAGGCACCCTTGCCGGACGGCGCTTTCCAGGATTCGATGCACGCGACCTTCTGGCCCAGTTGGGCGGCGCGAATGGCGCTGATATAGCCGGCTGGGCCGGCACCGATGACAACGACGTCGAAGCTCTGAGCCATGTTGACCAAGCGATGTTGAGTGGATGGTGTGCGAGCCAGGAGGCAGCGCCCCTGGAGAAAAACTCAAATGTCGAGCAGCAATCGCGCCGGGTCTTCCAGCGCATCCTTCATGGCAACCAGCGCCAGTACCGCTTCTCGACCGTCAATGATCCGGTGGTCATAAGACATTGCCAGGTAATTCATGGGCCGGATCACGATTTGTCCGCTCTCCACGACGGCGCGCTCCTTGGTCGCATGCACACCGAGGATGGCGCTTTGTGGCGGATTGATGATGGGTGTCGAGAGCATGGAACCGAATACGCCGCCATTGGAGATCGAGAACGTGCCGCCGGTCAGGTCTTCCATGGACAGCTTTCCGTCCTGGGCCTTCTTGCCGAATTCCGCGATCTGCTTCTCGACGCCTGCCAGCGACAGCTGGTCCGCATCGCGCAGGATGGGAACAACCAGTCCGCGCGGGCTGCCTACGGCGATGCCGATGTCGAAGTAGCCGTGGTAGACGACGTCATTGCCATCGATGGAGGAATTCACGACCGGATATTTCTTGAGAGCATGCACCGCAGCCTTCACGAAGAAGGACATGAAGCCCAGCTTGACGCCGTGTTCCTTCTCGAAGCGGTCCTGGTACTTCTTGCGCAGGTCCATCACGGGCTGCATGTTCACTTCATTGAAGGTCGTGAGGATAGCGGCCGTCGATTGTGACTGCACTAGGCGCTCGGCGATGCGGGCGCGCAGGCGTGACATCGGCACGCGTTGCTCCGGACGACCCGCCAGGATCTTGTCCACGCTTACGGCCGCGGGTGCGGGTTGCAGTGCTGGCGCGCGTGCCGGTGCTGCTTGAACTGCTGCCGCCGGAGGGGTGGACGCAGCCGGCGTCGCCAGCACGTCCGCCTTGGTCACGCGACCGCCACGGCCCGAGCCTGCAATATGATTGGTGTCGATGCCCTGCTCTGCAGCCAGCTTTCTTGCCGCTGGCATGACGGCGGCGCCGGTGGCTGCCGCCGGCGCCGCCTGCGCGGCGACAGCCGTCGTGGCCTTGGGCTGCGCTTGCGCGCTTGCCTTGGCTTCGGTATCGATAGTCGCAATCACCTCGCCGGCCTTCACCAATCCTCCATCGCCCTTGACCACGCTCACCAGCACGCCATCGGCCGGTGCCGGCAGCTCCAAGACCACCTTGTCGGTCTCGATGTCGATGAGGTTTTCGTCGCGCTTGACGGCGTCGCCCTGCTTCTTGTGCCAGGAGACGAGCGTGGCTTCAGCCACCGACTCGGAGAGTTGCGGAACCTTGACTTCGATAAGCATGCTTCTGATCCTATGACCGTGAACAGCCGGGCGACTAGCGCGCGCGCCGCGGCTTGCGGGTTGCCTTGCCGACTCCCTGGACCGGGAGGACCAGGTTGTCCGTAACAGGCGAAAATGCGGCGTTGATGAGTTCCTTCTGCTGTTCATTGTGCAGCGACAGGTATCCGGCCGCGGGCGACGCCGACGAATGACGCATGGCATAGCCGAGGATCTGGTCCGGGCGCATGTGGCGCAGCAGGTAATGCTGGATCCTGTGCCATGCGCCCTGGTTGCCAGGCTCCTCCTGGCACCAGAACACTTCCTTGGCTCCGGCATAGAGGTCGATCTGTGCCTGAAAAGCTTCATGCGGGAACGGATAGATCTGCGCAATGCGAACGATGGCAACGTCCTTGATACCGCGCTCCTTGCGCGCCGACATGAGGTCGAAAAACACCTTGCCGCAGCAGAAGATGACGCGCTTGACCTTCTTCGGGTC
>CAXNGL010000113.1:0-8963 GCA_964201515.1 Burkholderiales bacterium | reverse complement strand
TTCGATCCTTGCCAACGACGAGAATGGCGGGGTCTTGACCTCACCATGCAACCACGCCAGTGGCTTTTCGTCCCGGGACATACTGGGAAGTATATGTCGGATATGACATACACCGCAAGCAGGAAATAAGAGAAGTGCCTACCGATCTTCGACTTGTTCGCCCCGCCATACGAGCTACAAGCCTCGAGGGTTGATGCCCACCGCGGGACAAACAGGGTCAGGTATCGGCGCTCATTCCTACGGAAAACTGATATTGCCCTTATTTATCCTTCAAGTTGGGCCGAAGAGGACGGTATGAGCCCGCCGACCATCCCCCGTCGACAGTGAGTGCGGCACCTGAAATATAGGATGCCTCATCGCTGGCGAGAAACAATGTCGCGGCCGCCACTTCTCCTGGTAATCCGACTCGACCCGCACCGATTCCCAAGTCCTTCGCGATTTCCGCGGGAGTCCCGCCGCCGGCAAGCAGCATCGGCGTGAGAATTGCGCCGGGATGCACCGAATTCACGCGTACGCCATGAGGTGCCAATTCCAATGCCAGGGATTTGGTCAAGCCGAGCACCGCCCACTTGCTTGCAGCGTAGGGGGCGCGGTTCGGGCCGCCAGCCTGCAATCCGAACACCGAGGAGATGTTGATGATGCAGCCGGATTTGTTCTTGATCATGCCCCGCGCCACGGTTTTTATTCCCAGGAACGGGCCGACGACATTGACGTCGAACGTCTGCCTGAACAATTCGAGCGGATAGTCGATGATGGGAGCACGCCGGGAGAAGCCGGCATTGTTGATCAATACGTCGATGCGCCCATGCTTTTTGATTGCATGGCGAACCAGCTTCTTCCAGCCGGCTTCGTTCGCAACATCAAGCTTGAAAAATTCGATGGGCGAGTTCTTGGGTCCTGCAGTCGGACGATTCAGGTCGACGCCAATCACCCGCGCACCCTCGCTGACGAAAAGCTCGGCAGTCGCTTTTCCCATCCCCTGCGACGATCCCGTGATGATGACAACCTTGCCCGCCACCCGCCCGGACCGAGGTGATGTTTTTTTCATATGATTTCCCCGTGAACGTAAGAACAAGTAGATTCAGTGTAACTATTTCCCCCACCGCACGTTGACTCGGGTATTGCCACACGAACCCGAAGCCAATGCCCGCCGACCTTGACGAGATTCACGGCAGCACGCGACGCGACTGGCCGATCGGCAGCGAGCGGTTCAAGGACCAGATCGAACAGGCCCTTGATCGCGTAGCGCGGTCGCCGCAGCGTGGCAGGCCGCGGAAGGAGGCCACCTCAGGAGTGACGAGGGAATGGGAAAAGATGCTTTGGCACTGAATTTTCCTGATTTTTCTCTTGTTGGCGTATCGAGAACAGCATGGTTCAATATTCAGACGGGGCGTATATACGGAAAACACCGCGAGAGCATTCAGCCTCGAGGCTTGCTTCAATCTTCGCGGCACTCGATGACTCGATGAAGGTCAAAATGCATGCACTCGGCGTGCGGCTTGATTGATAAATAGAACAGAATACAAAGGGTCGTGTTGAGCGTTATACCTGTGGCGTGGATTGGCTCGCAACCAGCAAGCCCGCTTCGTCGACTAGTGGCTGGCAGCGCTGAATGCCACGCCCAATCGCGACGCCAATGCGTCGAGCTTCTTGTCGATCGTCCAGAGCAGCGTATCCGGAGTGAGCAGCACGGAGGCGAGCAACGCCATGTCGATGGCGCCGCAGCCCGAGTCGTGGAATTGCTCCCGCTCGATCAGGGTGAGTATCTCGTCGGTTGTCGCGACGATGGCCTGCCGCAGTTTCCTGAAATCGCCAAGTGTGCGCTCACGCGGTGCTGGTGGCGTTCCGCAAGCGAGTTCGAGCACGACAAGCGGGTGGCACAGCACCTGGTCCATCGCAACCAGCGATTGAAGCGCTGGATTAGCAATGCGGAAATGCGCCACCCAGACTGAGGTGTCCGCCAGTACCAGGCTCACCGTGTCAGAACTTCTGCGGATCGCCTACGGGGAATGTCCTTCATCCCGGGGGCTTTCCCGCCCAACGCGGCAAGCCGTTTGCCCGCTTGCACTCGCACGAACACCTTTATCGCTTCGCGAAACAGGTCGCCCTTGTCCATTTCCGGATCGGCGACTTCCAGCGCCCTCTGGTAAAGCTCGTCATCGATGGTTACGGTTGTTCTCATGCAAAGCCTCGATAGCATCTAATGTGATGCATTATAGCATCATAAAAGATGAGCGCGATGGGTGCTCCCCCTCACATCGGTGGCGCGTTGCTGACAAGCGGGCGCCTTCTGCTGGAATCAAAGGGGCCACCCATTTACCGTTCTTTCAATCCAACTTCACCAAAACATCGGACGCCAACACCTTCACCTCAAAATTTCGAAGCGGACGCTTTACCGGGCCGGTAAGCACCGCTCCCGTTCGCATGTCGAATTGGGCGAGATGCACCGGGCATTCGACAACGCAATCGGCTCGCTTGCCCTCCGATAGACGGCCTGCCTGGGGCATGTGCGTGCACTGCTCCTGCATCGCGCAGTACGCGCCTTCGACGTTGGCGACGAGGATCGCCTGCCCGCAGACTTCCACACGGGCCGCGCCGCCGGGCGGCAGTTCATCGACCGCGCATACCCGGTGCCAGGGCCTGGGTGTCCCCGCCTGCAACCGGCCGGGGAATCGTCACCTGCAGGGTTTTCGGTGTGTGGTCTGGTGCAACCTGAAGCTCGAGCAGCTGCGTGTCCGAAGCGATGGCCTCATCCCAGCCCCGCTCGCGGAACTCCAGGCACCGGCCTGCTTGCGACGCATGGAACGCCACCTGCGGCGTGGATAGAGGCGCGACCGCTATGCCCTCTTTTTATGGGCTTTTGATTTTGTCTTTGCGAGGTCATCGACGGTGAAGCCGAAGTGATCGACGGTGCCTGATTGCCCCGCGGCTGCGTCGGAGGACTTCGCAAACACGACGAACATGTAGCCGTCGGTCACCTGCGCCACCTGGATCTCGACGTCCCGTCGCATGATCGTGCAACCGAACAGGCGGACGAATTCATCGGCGGCCCGGATCGGGTCGGGCGATTTCACTGAAATTGGGGTGGAAATTCAAGGCTGCAACCCTGCAATACGGCAATGTGATGGCCGAGCGCGGTGCCGTCACGACCTTGATCCGCTCGAGACACTGCTCGAGTTGCCGAGCAGCGATTTGAGTACGCGCCAGGTTATTCCCCGAGTTCAAGCATCAGGAACTCCGATTTGGCGGCGCCGCAATCGGGGCAGATGAAATCATCGGGGATAGCGTCCCAGGCCGTGCCGGGCGCAATGCCGTGACCGGGCATGCCCACGGCTTGATCGTAGATGAAACCGCAATAGAAGCATTGCCACTTGCGCATGACGTGTTCGGTCTGCGGCGCATGGCTAGTCGAGTCGTCGCTCACCCGACATTCCACTCCAAGGGCAATTTGCGGATACCCGACACCGTGCCGGAGCTGATCTGCAACTCAAAGCCCGGCTTGACGCGAAATTCGGGAATGCGCGCCAGCCACTCCTCCATGAAGATGCGCAATTCGGTGCGCGCCAGCATGGAGCCCACGCAGGTGTGGACGCCGCGGCTGAAAGCCGCGTGGCCCGAGGCGTTGCGCGTGAAATCCACCTTCAGCGGATCGTCGAAACGGCTCTCGTCGAAGGAGACGGCGACCGTCGGCATGATGACCATGTCGCCTGCCTTCATGACGACGCCCTTGAAATCATGGTCCTGCACCAGGATGCGGCCCGCCGTGGCGATGGCGTAGCGGCGCATCAGTTCTTCCACGGCCTTGGGGATGAGGCCGGGATCGGCGATGAGTTGCCTGCGGTGCTCGACTTCAATCGCCAGGAACCGCGCGAAGAAGCCCATGGCAGCAGCCACCGTATCGAGTCCCGCAACCAGCAGCAGCACCACCATGCCGACCAGCGCATGATCGTCGAGCGGCTTGCCGTTCAATTCGCAACGGGTCAGGTGGCTGATGAGATCATCGCCCGGATTGGCGCGTCGCTCCTTCACCTTCTGCAGCGCATAGGCCTGCAACTGCGTCATCGAATCGATGTGATGCTGGGGGGTCAGGGGCCGCACGTGCTGCTCGCCAATCTCCATCAGCATCGGCTTGTCGGACTTCGGGAGATCGACCATGTTCATGAAGACGTCGATCGGCAGGCTTTCGGCAAATTCATGGATGAACTCGCATTCGCCGCGTGCCTTGAAGCCCTCGATCAACTCGATCGCGATCTGCCGCGCGCCCTCGCCCAGCTTCTGCACCGACTTGGGCGCGAAGGCCGGCGCCATCATTGCCTTGTATTTGGCATGATCAGGCGGATCGATCATCAACGGCGTGAGCGGGGGATTGGGGTTCTTCTCGCGCGGAACGAACATCTTGCTCGCCGAGAAGATCTTCGGGTTCGTCATGGCGAATTCGATATCGTCCGCCTTGGTGAGCACCCAATGGCCGCCGTTTGAGCGTGTCCAGAAAATTTCCGGCGAACCCGGCCGCGTATAGGGATAGATGGCCTTTTGATATTCGCCATCAACCGCCTTGAGCCCGAACATGTCGAAATCCAGCACGCGGGCCGGATCGACATGCGATGGTAGTGTTCCCGCTGCGCCTTGTGCGGCATTCATTCCGTCTTCTCCTTGAAAGTACTTGCCAGATAAATACTATCGCCATCCGATAGCTGGCCCGGCCTATTTCACTTCGTCAACGATGAAACTCCAGGTCCGGTCCATCTGCGTGAATTTGGCCTCGTCGGCGCGCACCTCGGCGAGCACTTCCGGCTGCTTGAACTTGTCATTGAATGCCTGCATGTCCGCTTCGTTGGCGAACCAGTTCTCGGTGACGACATCGAACCCGGGATACGTGACCCCGTCGGGATGACGTGGGACATCGACAATGAAATTGCGCCGGTAATCAGCCACCATCGGGAACAGGCGCTTGGCCATCGGCGCATGGTTCTTCTCGTAATAGGCCCTGAAGTCCGCTAGCGACATCCCGTCCTTGGCCTTTATCAAAGTAATCCGCTTGATCATGCTGGTTCCTTTACGAAGTTGTATAAACAGGGGCAGTGTAACTATTTCCCAAAAATAGGGTTCAGTGACAAATAGAGGTACTCATTCCCAGGAAACCTGACAGTGGCCCTATTTTCGCTATTTTCGCTATTTTCGATATTTTCGATTGGCCTCGCGCAGCTTCGGCGCGATGCGGTCGCGGATCAGGTCGAGCTGCGACTGCTCGCTGCTGATGGGTGTGAGCATATAGGCATCGGTCTTGCGCTTGATGCGCGACGTCAGCGTCAGCAGCTTGTCCACCACTTCGTCCGGCGTGCCGATGACGTAGGTGTTCTTGGCATCCTGCCAGCTTCCGGTGAAGAACTTGCTGACCGCCTCGAAGCCGCGCTGTTCGGCATTGGGGCCGTCGAGGATGTAGATCCAGTCTGCATGCACGAGGTCGATGCTGTCGCTGGCGCGCCCGGCCTTCACAGCGCTGTCCATGATCATGTCCCAGGCCTCGCCGAGATGGGCTGCAGAGATGCGGCGCATCGACGCCGCGGTGTAGGTCAGGGGAGCCCACGCGTCGGCGAGGCGGCCGACGCGCTCGAGCACGTTCCTGACCGGGGTCGTCCAGGTGCTGAAATCCAGGGTCTGCGTCGGCGCGAAGGTGCCCATCCAGATCGGCGGCCCGGCAGGGCGCGGCGAGATCGGGGCGATGCGCACGCCCTCCAGGTCGGACCAGCGGCCGTGAAAGGTCACGGTGTCGCCGCGCCACAGCTGCCGGATGAGCGGAATCGCCTCCTCGAACTGGCTGCCGCGGTCGGCCATGGACAGGCCCAGCGACGCGAACTCCTTGGGGTTCCAGCCCAGGCCCGCGCCCATGATGATGCGGCCGTTGGAGATGAAGTCGAGCGAGGCGAAGGTCTTGGCGATCTGCAGCGGGCGGCGAAACGGCACGATGTAGACCAGCACGCCGATCTGGATGCGTGAGGTGCGCCCCGCGATGGCCGCCATCATGGTGGTCGGCTCCACCGACGTGGCCGCATACACCACCTGGCCATCGTCCAGCGCCGCCTGTGCCAGCATTCGGTCGCCAAGGAAAAAGGCGTCGAAACCCATGTCCTCCACCATCTTGGCGTAGCGCATGGTCCCTTCGGCATCGGTCATGCGCAGCGGGAACGACGGACGGATGCAGATCATCGGTTCTGTGCGATTTTTAGTCATTCTTGGCTTCTCCTATCGCCGACCCTGGTTGTCTTCCCTGCTCACAAGAAGTTTCGCCGCTTCCTTGGTGGACATGCCGACCTTGACGCCTGCCGCGAGCGAAATGCTGTTGGCCCCACTGATGATGCCGTCGTTGTAGGTACTCATGCCGTCGCCCATTTTTGCCATTCGCCCGTCGACAGTCGCACCGGCAATCCCTTCCGCTGCTGCGACGGCCATGCCGGCCATGCCTGCATCATCACGACCCTTGCCGCCGTCGGAACAGATAAAGCCGAAGGGCTTGCAGCGACGCGCATACGGCATTGCACTGATGCCGAAGTGGCCGGCCGTGACCAGCACGTTCCTGTTGTCCTCCGGCAGGCCGAAATAGATCGAGTCTGCACACACCACCAGGCGCCCATCCGGACCGTGATCGACCACGGCGCGATTCGTGATCTCCGCCGCCGCAGGCCGGGCCGGATCCCTCTCGAGCATGATGTGTGCAGCCTCCTTCACGCTCATGCCAGGGCGTACGCCGCAATCCTGCGCGGGGCGGTTGATCACGCTGATCACCCCCCGCTCGTACAGATCCACGCCCTCCCCGAGGTGCACCGTCATGATGTCGGCAACGGCTCCCGGCATATTCAAGGCCTCCATGTACCAGAGCCCGGCAATGGCCGCGCCCTGGGGGCCAAACCCGCAGTCCACGCCAATGGCACCACGTGGTGAGTGTTCACAGATGAAGCGCGCCGGCAGAACGCCGCAATAGGAAGCGTTGATGGCGATGTCGCGGCCACGGTTGGTCTCATCCACGTCGTAGGCCGAGCCCATGCACATGATTCGACCACGAGGGCTCTGGTGCACCTGAACCTGGGCCTGAATTTCAGCGTTTGACGCGGTTTTCATGTTGTCGCTCCTGAAGGGGGGGGAATGAAGTCAGAGCAATACTATTCTCGCTGCCACCATACAGATTTCAATATTCGGGAGCAATGTTCTGGCGGTGGCTCGTTGAGTGAGCGGTGGCCCTACTGCGGCTTGATGCCCACCGCCGCCGCAGTTCCCGTCAGCTCCTTCGCCTGCCTCTCCAGCCGCGCGGACAGTTCGGCAGGTGATCCCCCTGCCGGGTCGTAGCCAATCTTCTTCAGCAGGGCTTTCGTGTTGTCATTGTTCATCGCCGCTGTGATGGCCTTGTTGAGTTGGGCAACGAGGTCCGCGGGCATGGTACCGGGCGCCAGCACCCCGAAAAAGATCTCCGTCTCGAAGGCGATGTCTTGTTCGTTGAAGGTGGGAATGTCCGGCGCAAGCGAATAGCGCTCGCCGCCCGCGAAGCCGAGCGCGACCAGGCGCTTGGAGTCGATGTGCGCCTTGGAGAGCGCGTAGGACCCGAGGTAAAGGTGGTTATCGCCCGCAATCAGGCTCGTCACCGGGCCTACCCCGTCGTTGTACGGGATGGTGACCATGTCCGCGCCCTGCTCCTTCAGAAAGCGGATGGCCTGCAGGTGGCTGCCCGCGCCGTTGGTGACGGCCAGGTTGTACTTGTTCGGACTGGCCTTGATGAGCGCGATGAATTCCTTGACGTTCTTCGCGGGCAGCGTGGCGGGCGACACGAACAGGAACGGCGCCTTGCCCACGCCCACGACAGGTTTCAGCGCGCGGTACGTTACCACCGCCTGGTCTTTCGTGAAGATGCTGGTGAACAGCGTGCCGTACTCGGTGAGCACGAGCACCGAGCCGTCCCCCGGCGCGCGCGCCGCGGCCTCGGCCCCGATGTACCCGCCCGCGCCCGGCTTGTTGTCCACGATCACCGGGCGGCCCAGTGCGGTGGAGATGTTGGTCGCCGTGACCCGCCCGAGCTGGTCGGACGAACTCCCCGGCGGGAAGGGGATGATGAGGGTCATGGGACGCTGGGCCGAGGGTGCCTGGGCGAGTGCGCTGCCTGCGGGTGCGAGCAGGGTTCCGGTGGCCAGCGCCCACGTTGCTGCAGCGAGTGCTGCCCGCATGGCTGCCGAACTCGTCTTCATAATCTTCTCCCCAGGGATTGGCGACGAGCGCAGTTTAGTGGAGAGGCCCGATTGGCGCTGCGTCGAATACTCGATTGGGGTCGGTGGGAATCAACCCGGAATGCCTCGCCAGGTCATCGCTGTCCGAACTGCGCAGTGTGCTTCAGCACGCCGTTCCGGGGGATTTGATGCTCAACCCATTCCGCTTCCATCGGGCTGATGCACACTTGAACCGCGCTTGCTTTCATAGGAAGATGCCTTCCGCGCCGCGCTGAAAGCGCCGGTTGAATCATTTCGCAAATTAAACAGGGATACTCAATGAAAGTTCGCAGAGTCGTTACCGGTCACAACGCCGCCGGAAAGGCGGTTTTCGTCAGCGACACCCAGATCGATGCGCCCGCCTACGGCATCATGCCGGGCAGCCTTTTTCACAAGTTGTGGAGCGCCGACACGCCGCCCTCGTTCCCGGACGATGGCAAGGAGCCCGGCGCCACGGGCTTTTTCCCGCCCAAGGGCGGCTATCGCTTCATGCTTATGACGGTTCCGCCGCACGACTCGGTCGAGGTCGTCGGGGACAAGCGCGCCCTCGTGGCCGAAGCCCGCGCGGGACTCCCGGGGCTGATCGAGCACATGGAGAAAAACGGCAACGGCATGCACGCCACCGATACCATCGACTTCGAGTACATCCTCTCCGGGGAAGTGACGCTCATGCTCGACGACGGCGCTGAAATGACCCTGCGCGCGGGCGACACG
>CAXNGL010000112.1:0-9045 GCA_964201515.1 Burkholderiales bacterium | reverse complement strand
TCGGTCGCTGCGCTCCCTCAGACAGTCCTCGCCGAAACCCCAGCGCTGCCTGCGCTTCTCGGCGTCCCCAACGGGGCCCGGCACCCATCCCCGGTGGATCAATACTGCCAAGTTCAATAATTTATCAAAACCTATTGGACCTCTGCTCCATAAAAACTGACAAAGGTGCCAATTCCGTGGCGGCTTTTCGGGGCCCCCTTTTGCATCGCCGAGCAGCGCAGATGGCGCCAGGGTTTCGGCGAGGACTGTCTGAGCAGGCCGCGACGCGGCCTGCGAGTTCCGCAGCCGCTGGCGCCAGCGAGCAGCGCAGGGCAGTCGCCGCAGGCGACCGATGCATCGGGGGTGTGCTTTTCTTTGACTACTTTCTTTTGCACAAGCAAAAGAAAGTAGTTCGCCGTCAGGCGAAACCCTGGCCGCCAAGTAACTCGCCGTCAGGCGAAACAGCTTTTGCTTGAAAGCAACCCGCCGTCAGGCGAACGTATTCTGGAGAGACGCGAAATGGCAGAAACTTACAAACACTGGCGCATCGAACCCGACGCCGACAACATCGCCTGGCTCATCATCGACCGCGCCGGCAGCTCAACCAACACGCTCTCCAGCGAGGTGCTGGCCGAGTTCGACCGCGTCCTCGACGACATCAAGGCCATGGCCCCGCGCGCCCTCGTCATCCGCTCGGGCAAGGCATCGGGCTTCATCGCCGGCGCCGACATCGAGGAGTTCCTCGATGTGAAGACCGCGGAGGACGCCAAGCGCATGATCCGCAGCGGCTGGGATCCCTTCAACAAGCTCGAAGCACTGCCCTTCCCCACTGTCGCACTCATCGACGGGTTCTGCATGGGCGGCGGACTCGAGCTCGCGCTTGCCTGCCGCTACCGCATCGCCGTGGACCAGCCGGGCACGCGCATGGCGCTGCCCGAAGTCATGCTGGGCATCTGGCCGCTGATGGGGGGCGTGATGCGCCTGTCGCGCTACGTTGCTCCGCCCGAAGCCCTGGACATGATGCTCACCGGGCGCGCCATCGACGCGCGTCGCGGCAAGCGCATGGGCCTGGTCGACCAGGCGGTGGCGCCGCGCGTCATGATGAACACGGCGCGCATACTGGCACTGGAGGCGCCCCCCCCGCGCAGGCTGCCGTTCGTCGCCAGCCTGATGAACTCCCCGCTGCTGCGCGGCCTCATTGCCGGCCAGGCGGAGAAGCAGGTGGCGAAACGCGCGCGCCGCGAGCACTACCCGGCGCCCTACGCCATCCTGCGCGCCTGGTCGAAATTCAACGGTGACCCGTTCGCCATTCCCGACGGCGATCCGGCCTCCATCTCCCACCTGTTGTCCTTACCCACGGCGGGCAACCTGATCCGCGTGTTCTTCCTGCAGGAGCGCATGAAAGCGCTGGGCAAGGCCTCCAAGTTCGAGGCATCGCACGTGCACGTGATTGGCGCCGGCGTGATGGGCGGCGACATCGCGGCCTGGTGCGCGCTGCGCGGCCTGACGGTCACGCTGCAGGACCAGAATGCCGAGCGGCTGGTGCCGGCCATGAAGCGCGCCGGAGAGCTGTTCAAGCGCCGCCTGCGCGACAAGATACGCATTCGCGACGCCACCGACCGGCTGATCCCGGATGTCAGCGGCGAGGGCGCGCGGCACGCCGACGTGATCATTGAGGCCATCTTCGAGAACCTGGAGGCCAAGCGCGCGCTGTTTGCCAGACTCGAAGCCATTGCCAAGCCCGATGCCGTGCTGGCCAGCAACACCTCCAGCCTGAAACTGGCCGACATCGGCGCGAACTTCGCCAACCCGGGGCGGCTGGTAGGCATTCATTTCTTCAATCCGGTGGCGCAGATGCAGCTCGTCGAAGTGGTGTCGGGCACGCGTACCGATGCGGCGATCGCGGACAAGGCCGCGGCCTTCGTGCGCCAGATCGACAAGCTGCCGCTGCATGTCAAGGATTCGCCCGGGTTCCTGGTCAACCGCGTGCTGGGGCCCTACATGCAACAGGCCTTCCGCATGGTCGATGAGGGCATCGCGCCGGAGACCCTTGACGCCGCCATGACCGCCTTCGGCATGCCCATGGGGCCGATCGAGCTCGCCGACGTGGTGGGCCTGGACATCTGCATGGCCGTCGGCAAGGAACTCGGCGACGGTGCCGAACCACCGAAGCGCCTGAAGGCGCTGTTCGACGCCGGCCAGCTGGGCAAGAAATCCGGGCAGGGCTTCTACCGCTGGGCGGACGGCAAGGCGCAGAAGGGTTCAGGGCCGGGCGCCGGGTCAGACGCTGGGCCGGACATCGCCGAGCGCCTGGTTGCGCCCTACCTCAAGGAAGCCCGCGCCGTGGTCGCGGAAGGCATCGTTGCCGACGCCGACCTCGCCGACGCCGGGCTCATCTTCGGCACCGGGTTCGCGCCCTTTCTCGGCGGACCGATGCACTACTCGGCCTCGAAATAGAAAGGCATCCCATGAGCGAAGTGGCGCTTCCCAAGGACCGCGAGCCGGTGCTGCGCGTGGTGCCGCGACCGGCCGACTGCAACCAGCATGGCGACATCTTCGGCGGCTGGGTCATGTCGCAGGTGGATATTGCCGCTGGCGTGGTCGCCGCGAGGCGCGCCCGCGGTCGCGTGGCCACGGTGGCGGTCAATTCCTTCCAGTTCAAGCAACCGGTGTACATCGGCGACCTGGTGTCGTTCTATGCCGACATCGTGCGCGTGGGCACGACCTCCATCACCGTCAGCGTGGACGTCTATGCGCAGCGCAACCCCAATGACGTGGAGACCGTCAAGGTCACCGAGGCAATCCTCACCTTCGTTGCCACGGGTGAAGACCGCAAGCCGCGGCAGGTGCCGAAGGAATCCTGACCACGCCAGGCCAAAGGCGCATACCTCGGAGACCATTTCAGGATTGCCGAAATGGCCCCGGATGCAGGCGATCAGGCGGGGGCGCAGTGCTGTATCAACGCCCTCCGATCGAACCGAGTTCTCAGGCCTGAACCCGGAACGGCAGCACGATATCGAATGCGGCTGTCCACTCGGTGCGACCGCCCTCACCCTTGATGGCGCGGAACGGCACCAGCAGCGCGCCGCGCTCGCGCGGGTCGCGCACGCTCATAAGCAACCCGTCGGCGTCATTGCCCGGCTGGCCGGCGATGTACATCTGGGTGACGAATTCAGGGGCCGCCTTTGCCACCAGGCGAAAATGGATATGCGGCGTGCGACCCGGATAAGGAACCGGCTTGATGGTCCTGAACGCGTAGTTTCCGGACGCGTCGGTCACCATCGCGCCGAACCCCTGGAAGTCCGGGTCCAGCGGCACCGCCCGGCGGTCTCCCGGATGGTGATAGCGGCCGTTGGCATCGCATTGCCAGATTTCCACCCGCACGCCGCCCGCAACCCTGCCCGCTGCATCGAAGACGCGACCGCTCAGGTGCGTCATCTCGCCCTGAGACAGCTGCGGCGCCATGCCGATGCGCATCAGGTCGGCGTCCTGGTCGGGGGGCAGCACCGTTGGATAAAACGGGCCTTTGGACTGCGCTGGAGTGATGACCAGCTTTTGCGCCCACGCCGGCAATGCCGGCGACAGCAAGGTTGCGAGCATGCCCGCGCGTGCCGCCGCCGCGAGCACTGCGGCGCGACCGAGAAAGCCACGGCGGAAGGAAGGTCGCTCCATGGTGGTCATAGGGACGGCTTGTCCTTGAAATAGGCCTGCCGGTCGATGGACCGTATGCCGACATCGCGCAGGTTTGGCCCCTGCAGCACCTTGAGCTTCACTTCGGTCCCGGCCGCGCCCTGCGCCCACAGGCGCCGGTAGAACTCGGCCTGGGAACCGACACTGTCGGCACCCACGCCCATGACGATGTCACCCGGCCGCAGCCCGGCCTTGTCCGCCGGTCCCTCAGGCGATACGCGAACGACGAACAGGCGGCCCTGCGACTCCTCCGTGGCAAGACCGATCCACGGCATGGCGGGCGCATCGCGGCGACCCTTGGCGATCAACTCCGCGAGCACCGACTTGACGGTGTCCACGGGCACGAACATGTTGCCCGGCTGCGGTGTCCCGGGCTCCACGGCGTCTCGCACCAGCAGCGAACCGATGCCCACCAGTTTTCCCTCTCGATTGACCAGGGCCGCGCCCGCCCACTGCATGGTCGGCGGGGAGGTGAAGATGGCGGTCTCCAGAAGGTATTCCCAGCTGCCCGTGAACTGGCGCCGGGACATCACGGAGGCACGCATCGCCGATTCCTGACCGCCTGCAGGCAGAATCATCACCGGCTCGCGCACCGCCAGGGCGTCCGAATTCCCCAGTGCCATGGGCGTCACATGCAATGCCGAGGTCGCCCGCAGCAAGCCGAAACCCGAGGCATGGTCATAGGCGGCGAGAATGGCCGGCACGGTGCGGTTGCCATTGGTGACCACTTCAATGCTGTCCGCCTCGGTGACAATGTAACCGATGGTCAGGATGTGGCCGCGTTCGTCAATGACGACGCCGCTGCCTTCGCGGCTGGCCCCGAGCGTCGCGCTGGATCGCGCGCCCTCGATGGCCTTCATTTTTACCCGCACGACGGCACTCATCAGCGCATCGACATCGAGCCGCGCGCGCGGCACCCGGGCCTCTGGCTGGGCATTTGCTTGCGCATTTTCCTGCGCCTGTTCCTGCGCATGTTCCTGAACCCGCTGCAGGCCCGCAGCGGATTTGCCGAAACCGTTCATTCCCTGGGGCAGCACGGAATCCACCGCGAAGGCACCCGGGGCCAGGAGCAGCCCGACCAACAGCGGCGCCAGGCGCGCCACATGCAAGTGCAATGGAAAGATCGAATGACCGTGGCGCATTGGATTCTCCGGGGATGGGCGGACGGCTCTATCTTGCCACTTTGCACCGCGTCATGCTGGACATCCGCGCGCTTTCACGCGCCTGTGCGCGCAGGGCGCGACGCCTCCTTGCAGTAGACTTGCGCGTCCCCAAAGTTTCCGCTTCCCAAACAATCGTTCGCCAAATCGAGGCCTCCAATGTCGTTGCCAGCATCGTCGCTCCCGCAATCAATGCATGCCGTTGAAATCGCCACCCCGGGCAAGCCCGAGGTGCTCAAGGCCTGCACCCGCCCGCTGCCGCAGCCGCGCGCCGGCGAGGTGCTGATCCAGGTAGCCGCGGCAGGCGTCAATCGTCCGGACATCATGCAACGGCGCGGCCTGTACGCGCCGCCGCCAGGCGCGTCCGACATCCCGGGCCTCGAAGTGGCGGGAACCATTGTGTCGCTGGGTGAAGGCGTCGCCGGCTGGCGCGTCGGCGACGCGGTCTGTGCGCTGGTGCAGGGCGGCGGCTACGCCGAGTACTGCAGCGCACCGGCGGTGCAATGCCTGCCGGTCCCGAAGGGCCTGTCGCCTCTCGAGGCCGCCTCGCTGCCGGAAACCTTTTTCACGGTGTGGAGCAATGTGTTCGACCGCGCCAAGCTGGCACAGGGCGAGTCGCTGCTGGTGCAGGGCGGCAGTTCGGGGATCGGGGTCACCGCCATCCAGATGGCGCGGACGCTGGGGCACCGCGTCTTCGCCACCGCCGGCAGCGCCGAGAAGTGCGCGGCCTGCGTCGCGCTGGGCGCCGAGCGCGCCATCAATTACAAGACGGAGGATTTTGCCGCGGTCATCAAGGAAGCCACCGGCGGCAAGGGCGTCAACGTGATCCTCGACATGGTGGGCGGCAGCTACGTTCCCCGCGAACTGGAATGCCTTGCCGATGATGGCCGCCTGGCCATGATTGCGGCGCTGGGCGGCTCCAAGACCGAGATCGACATCGCGCGCCTGTTCATGCGCCGGCTCACCATCACCGGCTCGACCCTGAGGCCGCGCAGCATCGAGTTCAAGGCCGCCATCGCGTCGCGGCTGCGCGAAACCGTCTGGCCCCTGCTCGAATCCGGCGCCATCAAGCCGGTGATCTACAAGACCTTCCCGCTGGCCCAGGCGGCCGAGGCGCACGCGCTCATGGAGTCGAGCGCCCACATCGGCAAGATCATGCTGGCGACCTGAGCGATCGGGCCCGCGCTACGCCTTGCTCTGCAGCAGGAAGTGCTTGTCGGTGCCGCCGTTCTGGCGGCGCAGGCTCGCGAGGTAATGGTCGCCCGGCAGGTCGTGGCGCTCGCTGAGCGCGTCCGCGCGCGCACGCAACTCCCTCCATGTCATCCGGTCCGGGCCGCCGCGACAGATCATGGCAATCACGTTCACGCGGTCGGCCGCCCGCAACAGCGTGGCCTCGCAACCGAATGCGGCCTGCATGCGCTCGACATGCCGGTCCATGTGCTTGTCGTCGGCCATGAAATTCTGCACCAGCACGCCAGGCTCGGTCAGGGCTGCGCGCGCCGCGGCATAGAAGGACTCGGTGCACAGGTCCGGCACCTGATCGCCATCGACGAAGGCATCCAACAGGATGACATCGGCGCTGACAGGATGGGCTGGCACCCACTGCGCCCCGTCTTCGAGCACCACGGACAGGCGCGCACTGTCCTCGGGAAAATCGAAATGCCGTCGGGCCGCAGCGACGACCTCCGGGCTGATGTCAAGCGCCAGCACATGGACCCGGGGGTAGGCCTGGTGCAGGAAACGCGCCATGGAGCCACCGCCCAGGCCAATCATGAGCACGCGGCGCGGTTGCCGGTGAAAAAGAAGAAACCCCATCATCGCGCGCGTGTAGTGAAGTTCCAGGCGGTCCGGGGACGACAGCCGCATGGCGCTCTGGATGGCATCCCCGCCGATGTGCAGGAAGCGCACGCCGCCCTCCTCGCTGACGGCGACCGCGGCCTGCTTGCTGGTAGTCCAGCGCTTGAGACGTTTCATCACGCGTGATTCAACCTTCGCTGTGGGGTTTGAAATCGGCCATTGTCTGCGGGCGACGGGCATCCACGAAGTACAATCCGGCGCCATGACCTGCCTGCGCCGCTGCCTCATCGCATTGCTGTCGCTGCTGCTGCTCGCCGCAGCAGCGCTGGGAGGCGCCGCGTGGCTCGCCACCGACTGGCTGGTGCGCGGCGATGCGCCCGCCAAGGCCGATGCGATCCTGGTGCTCTCGGGCGATCCGCTGCGCGTGGTCTATGCGGCTGAACTGTTTCGCGATGGGCTGGCCCCTCAGGTGATCCTCACCGTGGAGCGTCGGGGCCGCGAGCGCGAAAAACTCGATGAACTCGGCATCCCCTTCCCGCGCATGGAAAATGTGTATCGCGACGTCCTGCTCAAGTTGGGCGTGCCCGGCGACGCCATCCGCACTGTCGGCCATGAACTGGCCAGCACGGCGGCCGAAGCGCTGGCGCTCAAGGCGGCCGTGAAACCGGGAGCCACGCTCCTCATAGTGACTTCGCCGTATCACACGCGGCGCTCGCGCATGGCCTTCGAGGAACACTTCCCTGCGGCGACGATCCGCGTCGTCAGCGACCCTGCGGATCCTTTTCCCCGCAAATGGTGGACGGACCAGGATGCGGCGCGCAACACGCTGCTCGAGTTCGCCAAGACGGCATTTTTCCTGGCCGGGGGGCGTTTCTAGCTTCACTTCCCGGCACGCCCGGTACGCCGGCCGCTGCGCTCGCGACCAGCACTCACGCCACGCTGCCGCGCATCCAGCTCTAGGCGCAGGGCGGGTCCTTCCTGACCGAGGAAATCGAAGAAGGTCCTGGCCACCGGAGACAGCACCTTGCCGGCCCGGTGCACGATGTACCAGGAGCGGCGAATCGGCAATCCATCGACGTTGAGTACCGCCAACTCCCCGCGCAACGCCTCCTGCGCGAGCGCATGCAGGGACAGCATGGACAGGCCCAGCCCGCCGGACACCGCCTGCTTGATCGCTTCATTACTGCCCAGCTCCATCTTGATCTTCAGGCGCACGCCCTTTTCCTTCAGGAACCGCTCGACAGCCATGCGCGTACCGGAGCCGGTTTCCCGCATGAGGAACGATTCACCGGCGAGCATTGCCAGCGTGACGCGGCGTTTGCCTGCCAGCGGATGGTCGTTCGGCGCGATGGCGACGATGGGATTGTCGGCAAAAGGATGGCGCTCGATGTCCATGCCTCCCGGGGGCGCTCCCATGATGTAAAGGTCGTCCTCGTTGGCCGTGAGCCTGCGGATGGTCTCGCTCCGATTACCCACCTCGAGCGCAATGTCGATGCCCGGATGCTGCCGCGCAAACGGGCCGAGCAGGCGCGGCACGAAGTACTTTGCCGTGGTGACGACCGCCAACCTGAGCTTGCCCTGGCGCAGGCCCTTCAATTCGGCGAGTGTCATGGCCAGCACGTCAAGCGACTTGAGCACTTCCTGCGCCGCGGCGCGCACCGATTCCCCGGCCTCGGTCACGTGGATGCGCTTTCCCACTTGTTCCAACAGCGGCAGCCCGGCACTGTCGGCGAGCTGCTTCATCTGCATCGACACGGTGGGCTGGGCAAGATGCAGCTCCTCCGCGGCGCGGCTGAAACTCAGCCGCCGCGCCACCGCTTCGAAGACTTTCAACTGCCGCAGGGTCAGGCGCATGCTGGCGCGCCCTCGCATTCCGCATCCCCGCCGAGGGGCAGTGCAGGGCGCGGATCACGGTTACGTCCACATCGGAAAATCATAGATAAATATCTATAGTCATATTCAATATTTATCATTTTACTCTATTCATATCGATAGCTACGATGCGGCTCCATGCGTGATCCCTGTGATTTTTCCCCCTGCGATCTTTCCCCCTGCGAACACTCCATGTACCCCCTTCCGCTCCCATGCTCTCCGGCCTGCTGATTCCACCCCTGTTGTTTTTCGCACTCGGCGCCGGCGCGCAGGCATTGCGTTCGGACCTGAAGTTTCCTCCGGATCTTCAGCGGGCGTTGTCGATCTACCTGCTAATCGGCATCGGCCTGCACGGCGGCAGCGAGCTGGCGCATGCCGACCTCGCCACCGCCGTGCAATCGGTGCTGGCCGCCCTGCTGCTCGGACTGGGCCTGCCGCTGCTCGCCTACGCCGCGCTCACCCGAGCCTGCCGCATCGACCGCCTGAACGCATCCGCCATTGCCGCGCACTACGGCTCGGTCAGCGCCGGCACGTTCCTGACCGCCAT
>CAXNGL010000111.1:0-9056 GCA_964201515.1 Burkholderiales bacterium | reverse complement strand
AATGGCCATCTTTGTGATCAGCATCTGGTCGCTGACGCTGTATTCCAGTTCGGTGCTGCGCGTTGATTTGCAGCGCCAGTTGGGTGCGCAGCAGTTCAATGCGGTATCGCAGATGGCCGAAGAAATTGATCAGGAAATGGGCGACCGTTTCAGCGCGCTGGAAACCATCGCCGATGAAATCACCCCGGCCATGCTGGCCAATGCGGCAGTCCTGCAGCGGCTCCTGCAAAGTCGCCCCATTTTCAACAAGCTTTTCAGCGGCGGCGTTTTCGCTACCCGCCTCGATGGAATCTCGATCGCCGCCATGCCGCTGGAGGCACAACGGCTCGGCGTCGATTACGCGGCAAGAGATTTCATGGTCGCGGCGCTCAAGGATGGCAAGCGCTCAGTCGGCCGGCCGGTCCTCGGCCGTGCGCTGAAGGTGCCGACTTTCGGCACGGCCGTGCCCATTCGCAATCCCGAGGGCAAAACGATCGGCGCGCTGGGCGGCGCGACCAATCTCGGACTGCCCAATTTCCTGAGCAGGATTACCAGCCGCCATTACGGCGAAACCGGCGATTACCTGCTTACCGCGACAAAGCACCGGTTGATCATCACCGGCTCCGACAAAAATCGCATCATGACAACGCTGCCAGCCCCCGGCGTCATCCCGGCGCTCGACTACTACTTTCAGGGCGGCGAGGGGCCTGCTGTTTTCGTCAATCCGCTTGGCGTGGAAATACTGGCCTCGGCCAAGCACATTCCTGTGGCGGGCTGGGTGCTGGCGGCCATTCTGCCAACCGAAGAAGCCTTCGCCCCGATCCACGCGCTGAATCAGCGCTACCTGCTGAGCGCGTTGCTCCTCACCCTGCTGGCGGGCGTCTTGACCTGGTGGTTGATACGACGCCAGCTCGCGCCGCTGCAAGCAACCGTGAACACCCTGGCTACCCTGACGAATACAGATCGGCCGATACTGCCTCTGCCCGTCGTGAGGCAGGATGAAATCGGCGAGCTGATCCGCGCCTTCAACAGCCTGCTGGCGAGCCTGGCGAAGCGCACCGCCGATCTGACCGAGAGCCGCGCGCGCTATGAACGCGCGGCCAGTGGCACCAACGACGGCATCTGGGAGTGGATTCCGGCGACCGGCGAGGACTACCTGTCACCGCGCTGGAAGCAATTGCTCGGTTACGAGGATCACGAACTGCCCAACGGGCAGGAATCGTTCTTCAACCGGATCCATGGCGATGACATCGCGAGGGTGCAAGAGGCGGTTCGGGCGAGTTTCGAGGAGCGCAAGCCTTATCAGGTCGAGTTGCGCCTGCGTTGCAAGAGCGGCGAATACCGCTGGTTCTCCTCGCGCGGCCAGGCCGAGTGGGACCAACACGGGCAGCCGCTGCGCATGGCCGGGTCCATTGCCGACATCACCGAACGCAAACAGGCCGATGCCGCGCTGCAGGAAATCACCGCGCGGACAATTGCCGAACAGGCCACAGCTCTCGAAGCCCAGCGCCAGGCGCGGCTGGCGGCGCTGAACCTTCTGGAAGACGCCCGC
The DNA here is from genome assembly GCA_964201515.1 of Burkholderiales bacterium. Classification (GTDB taxonomy): domain Bacteria; phylum Pseudomonadota; class Gammaproteobacteria; order Burkholderiales; family SG8-39; genus CAIYPG01. The sequence goes on along the minus strand of CAXNGL010000111.1, from coordinate 7,525 downwards.
GCGGCCCGCGCCCAGACCGAGGTTGCCGGCGCGGCCCTGGTCCAGCGCAACGAGCAACTCAGCCGCTTCAACCGCGTCGCAGTCGACCGTGAACTGACAATGATCACTCTCAAACAGCAGGTCAATGCGCTGGCGCTTGAACTCGGGCGGGAGGCGCCGTTTGCGCCGGCTTTTCTGGACAAAGCCAATGACGGCGCGACATCACCAGCGCGAGCCCCGGGCGTTGCAGGCATGACAGGGGAGTCGGCATGAAACCTCAAAAAGCCATCGAAACGTTCCCGACCAAACTGCATCAGCCTGTTCAGACAGAAGTACCGTTATGGTATCCCGACAAACGGCGCGCCAAGGACAGCGCGGTCGTGGAAGTCTGGATGACGGCGACCGCCGTGATGAACGAGGCCAGGCAGATGCATGCCATCGCGACCACGGCCCGGGGGAAGGATGAAGGCGCGCGGTGAGCGGCAAAGATAAGCGGCACGAAGCAACCGGTGAGCTGCGCCAACGGGCCGACGCGGCCTTGCTGGAACAGGCCGCTCAGGTGCCGGAAAACCTCGACGCACTCTCGCCAGAAACAGCGCGGCGGACGCTGCACGATCTGCGCTTGCACCAGATCGAGCTGGAGATGCAGAACGAGGAGCTGCGCCGCACGCAGAACGAACTGAACCAGGCGCGCTCGCGCTATTTCGACCTCTATGACCTGGCGCCAGTGGGCTATTGCAGCGTCAGCGAGGCGGGGCTGATCGTCGAGGCCAACCTCAAGGCGGCCGCCCTGTTCGGCGTGGCGCGCAAAGCGCTGCTTGCGCAGCCGTTCACCCGCTTCATCCTCAAGGAAGACCAGGACCTCTACTACCTGCAAAGGAAGCAGCTCCTCGAGACCTGCGTGCCATGCTCGTTCGAGCTGCGCATGGTGAGGCATGCCGGCGCGCCGTTCTGGGCGCAGATAGCGGCCACGGTCGCGCCGGACGAGGGTGGCGCGACCGTACTGCGCATTGTGTTGAGCGACATCAGCCAGTCCAAAAACAGCCAGGCCCATGACAAAGAAAGCAAAGACCGGGAGCTCGCCAGCGCGAACGCCGCCCTCGAATCCCGGCTGCAGTCGGAGTTGGCCGCGCTCAACCTGCTGGAGGACGCCGTCGCAGCTCGCACCGAAGCCGAAGCAATGGCGGCTGCCCTGGCAGTCAGCGAGGCGCGAAGCCACGCCATCACCCAGTCCGCCGTAGAGGCCATCATCAGCTCCGACAGCGCGGGCAATATCGCCGGCTGGAACAACGGCGCGCAGCGCATGTTCGGCTACGCCGAAGCGCAGGTCATGGGGCAGCCCGTGACCATGTTGATGCCACAACGCTACCGTGAAGCGCATCTGGCGGGAATGGATCGCGTGCGCGCCGGCGAGGCGATGCACCACTTCGACAAGACCATTGAAATGCACGGGCTGCGCCAGGACAGAAGCGAGTTTCCAATCGAGTTCTCAATTGGACGATGGGAGGGCAAGGAGGGCTGGTTCGTCACCGCCATCATGAGCGATATCAGCGAGCGCCGGGCCGCCGAAATCCAGTTACGCAAACTGTCGCAGGCGGTGGAGCAAAGCCCGGAGAGCATTCTCATCACCGATACCCACGCCAACCTCGAATACGTCAATCAGGCCTTCCTCGATTCGACCGGTTACAGCCGCGAGGAACTGATCGGCAAGAACCCGCGCATCCTGCATTCCGGCAAGACGCCGCCCGCGACATTCGTCGACATGTGGCAAGCACTTGCCTTGGGTACGGTCTGGAAAGGCCAGCTGTACAACCGCAGGAAGGACGGCAGCGAGTATGTCGAATACGCGATCATCACGCCGCTGCGCGGGTCTGACGGGGCCGTGACGCACTACGTGGCGGTAAAGGATGACATCACCGAGAAAAAGCGCATCGGCGAGGAACTCGACCAGCATCGCTTTCACCTTGAAGCGCTTGTTAAAACGCGTACAGCAGAGCTGGAGGTCGCGCGCCAGCGGGCCGACGCTGCCAACGTGGCCAAGAGCACTTTCCTCGCCAACATGAGCCACGAGATCCGCACGCCGATGAACGCCATCATCGGCCTGTCGCATCTGTTGCGGCGTTCCGGGGCGACGCCGGAGCAGACGGCGCGGCTGGACAAGATCGACGGCGCCGGGCGGCACCTGCTTTCCATCATCAACGACATCCTCGACCTGTCGAAGATCGAGGCCGACCGGCTGCAACTGGAGCGCACCGACTTCCACCTCGGCAGCGTGCTCGACGCGGTCGCCGTCATGATCGGCGAAGCGGCGCGTGACAAGGGGCTGCAGGTCACGATCGACGCCGATGCGGTTCCGGTCTGGCTGCATGGCGACCCGACGCGGCTGCGCCAGGCGCTGCTCAACTACGCCGGCAACGCCGTCAAGTTCACTGCCAAAGGCTCGATCGCGCTGCGCGCGCGCCTGATCGAGGACAGCGGAGACAAAATGCTGGTGCGCTTCGAAGTCGAGGACACCGGCATCGGCATTGCGGAGGGCACGATCGGACGGCTGTTCCAGGCCTTTGAGCAGGGCGACGCCTCGACCGCGCGCCAATTCGGCGGCAGCGGCCTCGGGCTGGCGATCAGCCGGCGCCTGGCGCGCCTGATGGGCGGCGATGTCGGCGCCGACAGCGCGCTCGGCCGCGGCAGCACCTTCTGGTTCACCGCCCGCCTCGAGCGCGGCCACGGCGCGGTGCCCGCAACCTCGGTGATGACCGACGTGTCGGGCGCCGAGGCCGAGGTGCGCCTGCGCCACAGCGGCGCGCGGCTGCTGGTGGCGGAGGACAATGCCATCAACCGCGAAGTGGCCCTCGAACTGCTGCAGCGGGTCGGCCTGCGGGTGGATATGGCCAACGACGGCCTCGAGGCGGTCGAGATGGCGCAGGCCCATGACTATGACCTGATCCTGATGGACATCCAGATGCCGCACATGGACGGAGTCGAAGCGGCGCGCACGCTGCGCGCCCTGCCCGGATGGGAGACCAAGCCGATCCTGGCGCTGACCGCGGACGCCTTCGAAGAGGACCGCCAAGCGAGCAAGACAGCGGGCATGAATGACTTCATCGTCAAGCCGGTGGATCCGGACCTGCTGTATGCGGTGTTGCTCAAATGGCTGCCCACCACCAGCATGGCCTCCGGTGCGGCGGCTCCAGGCACGACAGGCCCGGGCACGACAGGCCCAGGCACGACAGGCCCGGGCACGGCAAACCCAGGCACGGCGGCACAAGCGGCGGGTCCGCAGTCGAGCGTCACCGTGGCCGCGCTGGAGCGACTCGCCGGCGTGCCAGGGCTCGATGTGGCGCGCGGTGTTGCAGTCCTGCGCGGCAACGCCGCCTTGTACCTGGACCTGCTGGGTGGTTTTGTCACCTCGCATGCCGAGGACATGACGCGGCTGGCCGCGAGCCTGGACGCCGGTGACCACGACACGGCGCGGCGCCTGGCGCATACCTTGAAGGGGACCGCAGCCACGCTGCGGGCCGATCGCCTGGCGGAGCACGCGGGACGTCTGCAACAAATGCTGCCCGTGAGCGCCGAATGGAAAATCCTCCCGGAGGTACTTCGCCTCGAAATGGACGCCATCAACCTCGAACTCATGGCCATCGCCGCCGCCCTGCCGCCGCCGACGCACCCGCCCGCTGACGCCGCGCCCCTGGACAAAGAAGCCCTGCGCGCCGTGCTCGATCAGCTCGACGCGCTGCTGGCACAAAGCGACACCGCCGCCATGGCGCTGTTCGATCAACACGCCGCAGGGCTGCGAACCGCGCTGGGTACGCAAGGCGAGCAACTCGGGCGCACGATCGGGCGGTTCGAGTTCGAGGCGGCGAGAAACAGCTTGCGTGCCGCGCGATTGCGGCTTGAACCGAAGGGGCGGGAATGATCGTTGCGAAGAGACGGGACCGATCGTTTCGGTAAACCGCCTCACCATCGCCAACGGCATGGCCGCGGAAGTTCGGACGGCGTTTCACAACCGGCCCGATCTTCGCGGCCGCAGCACCGTGAGAGGCGATTGTTTCGCCGCGCTGAGTTGCCAGGCCTTTGACCATTTTGACGGTCGAAGGCGCACGCGTGCCATAGCAACGCTCTACAGATCGGACATAGATGCCACGCCCGGATCGAAGCAGCGTGCCACGCCGAACAAGAGGGGAGAGCACTTGAGCCACCGCTGCCCGGCAGCCCGGATGCGCAATTGCAACAGCTCTTTGCTGACCAAAGGAATGCCCCCGGTAACCCGGCTGCGTGTTCTGCGACTTGTTTGGCTAGGGTCTGCATTGCGAATCACCTGAATGGCAGAAGTATTCGCGTATTTCTGACAGTTCGGCAGCGTCGCTGCCATACAGCGGCGGCGACCGCTGCTGGATACAAGGCCATCGACCTTGAAATCAAGTCGACGGCGCGTCAGATTACGATCACCGTTGCCAACAGCAAGCTGAATGCCGGGCTGCCGGCTGGTCGCAGCAACGAGGCTTCGAAAATCATACAGGGCCTCGAGAAGTCGATTGCCGGAAGGGCCCGCGCCGGGCCGGTCCTGATGATGCATTTGGACTATTAGAGTCAGCAGGGAACTAAGTCGAAGATCATTCAGGGATTCGACTTCAACAAATCCCCCTCCGGCGCCTTCGTGCCGCACACGACCTGAAGGGCGAGCCCGTGGCCAGCAAGATCATCCGAAAGCACCCAAACGACGCGCTGCGCCTGTCGCAGCTGCTCGCGCCGGACGTTCGCATCGAGGTCACCTCAAGGGTCGAGCAGAATCTGCATCGCTTTGTCGATGGCATCGAAGCGGATCGCACGATCAATCCGAAGTCCCTTGGGATCAACAGCAGCGTTGCCGAGTTGGTCCAACGCATTGCGGTCACGCCAGCCGCGGTTACATAAACCCCACAATCGCGGCACCCCCGCGTTACCAAGGCGCCACCACGCACAGACAAAGCGCGCGTCGCCGCTCTGTAGTCTCGCCCCTGTACCGATCCGGGGCCGAATCGTTCATCGGAACCAACAGCAAAATGGGCCGCACCATGAACGTCACACTGATCCATTGCACCGCAGCCAGCCTGCTTGCCGCCTTTTTTTTAGTCGCCGGTTCCCCGGCCGGCGCTGAATCGTCCGCGCCCGAGTCTGCGCTGTCTCCCATGCCGCCGGTGCTGCTGCAGCCCAAGGGCGAGAAGGTCGACTTTGCGCCGATACAGGAGCGCTGCGTGCAGTCGGGCCAGATCCGTTTTGGCGCCGCTGAGCGCTGGAGCGACTGCCGCCTGACGCACGCCGGGTTTGTGTCCACCATCGGCCTGCTCGATTTTTACTACGCGCATTATTGCCTCATCGATGGCGCTAAAAATGCCAGGGGTTGCGACAAACAGGCGATGGTCATTTTTGGCAACCGCGCCTATCGCGGCGAGGCTTATGCCGTATTGCAGCGCATTGATCCGGCCGGCACGCAATACGAAATTCCGCTGGTGACCGGCGCGGGGGATGACAACCTGCTGATTCTTTCGGCCAAACCCGGGAATGACGCCCGCCCGGTGCGCAAATACTACGCCTGGCATGACGCACTGTGGCAGCCGGTTGACGCGCACGCCTGGCAGCGCGAACTGCCGGCAAGGCTGCCGGTGGGCGCGCGCGTCAACGTGAACGGGCAGCCGGATCCGCAGAGCCTCAGTGTGCGCATCACCGTTGCCGACCCATCCGGGCACGCCCGCGGCAAGCCGATGCGTGTCGAGCTGGGCTTTGCAGACAGGCGGCTGTTCATTCGCGACCTCGTCGCCGAACCGGCCGCCGGCCGCAACCAGGCGCAAAACCGGTCGGCAACCGCACCTTGATTCTCGCCCTGCCGATCCGGCTCCGCGTATTGCAAAACGGAACACCGCGCGCCATGTAAAAACCGGGAAAAATCAATCCGCCGAACCTGATCGGCAGCCTCGCGCTGCTCGCCTGTGCTGCGCTATCAGGGCTGTTCATGTTGCTGCCAGGGGAGATGCGCCTTGGTAACACACGCATGACGCTACGCCGACATGCGCCGCGCCGCCGCACATTGCTGACGTTGATTTCATTTATTACGATTAATTTAATCTCAATGAGGAGCCGCAATGCTCAAGACATCATTCAGTCTGGTCCGCAGCGCGTTATGCACGGCGGGCGCGCTTGCCGCCGTGTTCGGACTTGGCGCGGGCACGCTGCAAGCCGCGCCCACCGCTGCCCCGATTTCCGGCGAAATCCAGCACCTGTCGCTGACTACCCCGGGTGATTACTGGTCGGGCGGCACCATCGTTGTCGGCAACCAGTCGATCATCGTCCCGCGCAATCTGCTGGCGGATCTGCCGGCGAACCGCCTGACGCTGTGGCAGATAGTCGATCAGGCGCCTGCGGCTTGCAAGGCGCTGGGGCAAACCGGCCTGGCCAAGTCCGATACCTGCAACACCAGCGGCAAGGGCGGCTTTGCCTTCGTGGCCGCCAACCGCACGCGCAACGGCAATGTCATCGCCGGCGACCTGTTCCTGGAAAAGGGGCGCGAGGGTCTTTCCGGGGTGGTGACCTACATTAACCATACCGACGGTTATCTGCGCATCAACGGTACGCCGGTCATTCCGGCGACCTCGACGGTGGATCCGGGTACCGGCCTGCTGGCACGCATGAACGATCCGGGTTCGCGCCACACCATCCAGGCGGGTCTCGGCTGCGCGACCGGATCCGAAAACTGCAGCCCCGATGCGCGCTTCGGCAACGATCCCGACAACTACACCAACGCTTCAGTCACCGGCTATCCGATGTGCATTCCCAGCCGCGTCGCGCGGACCTGGGCCGGCCTGCCGGCGCAGGGCACCGGCGCCGATGCCTCTCCCGCAGTGGCCGGTGGTACGGCACGCGCCAGCCTCGCGAATCCCGCCAACGGTGATGCCTTGTGTCCGCAGACCAATCGTCCGGCATTGCCCAATACACCCGTTGCCGATTCGCGGCGCATGGCGCCGATCCAGGTCGGCGACCATATCAAGCTGGAGGGCAGTTATGAGTTGGTGAACGGCGTGCGCTTCCTGTCTTTCCACACTTCGACCACCTCGGTGGCCATCGCCACCAAGACCGCACTGACCCAGCCCGATTATCTGTTTCCGGATGAAATCGAACTCGATGCCCCGGGCTTCAACAACCTGCGCATCCGCGGCCTGTTCATCGGCTACTCGACGCTGCCGCCCGACGTGCTGTTCTGGACCGTGCACTATGACCCGGAGCAGAACCGGCCCCATGAAAAACCGCTGGGCACCACCAAGGGCTGCGATCTGGTGACCCGCATCGGCAACGATTGCGGCATCGCCAACGGCCTGGTCACCGGGGTCGGCAACAACATCTGGAAACTGCGCTACAACCTCGACTTCCTCTCGGGCGCGCGCGAAGGCGAAAATCCCTGCATCCATATGCGTGCCGATCCGCGCCTGGGTAACGGTTTCTGCCCGAACAACCAGAGCGCAACGGCGGCGTCACTGAACGATATCTTCGGCGTACTGAGCCCGCTGCCGCGTGA
>CAXNGL010000110.1:0-9167 GCA_964201515.1 Burkholderiales bacterium | reverse complement strand
TGCTGATGAGGAATTCGGTCGCTGTGCTCAACCCGTCCCGTTTCGAAGGCTGGAGCTCCAGCGTCGAGGAGGCCAAGAGCATGGGGCGCCCGGTCGTCCTCTCCCGTATCGGCACTCATGTCGAGCAGAACCCCGCGCACGGCCACTACTTCGATCCGGACGATGCGGCGGGGCTGGCCGAGATACTCGGCCGGCTCTGGGCAGCACCCGACGAGCAGTCACGCGCCGAACTGGAAGAACACGCCGCGGCTGCTCTGCACGCGCGTACGCTTGAGTTCGGCAATGGCTACCTGAAAATCCTCAAGGAGGTCCAAACATGAAAGCAGTCATCCTGGCCGGGGGCCTCGGCACTCGAATCTCCGAGGAGACCCACCTCAAGCCCAAGCCGATGGTGGAGATCGGCGGCCGGCCGATCCTGTGGCACATCATGAAGCTGTACTCGTCACACGGCGTCAACGAGTTCGTGATCTGCTGTGGCTACAAAGGTTACGTGATCAAGGAGTATTTCGCGAACTACTTCCTGCACATGTCGGACATCACCTTCGACATGCGCCGCAACCACATGGAGGTGCACCAGCAGAAGGCCGAGCCGTGGAAGGTGACGCTGGTCGACACCGGCGACAACACGCTGACCGGAGGGCGCCTGAAGCGCGTCGCCGACTACGTGAAGGACGAGGAAGCCTTCTGCTTCACCTATGGCGACGGCCTGAGCGACGTCGACGTCCGGGGGTCGATCGACTTCCATCGCCGTCACGGCAAGATGGCCACAGTGACGGCGGTGAAGCCGCCCGGCCGCTATGGCGCGCTCGAACGCTGCGGACAGACGGTCACCGGGTTCACCGAGAAGCCGCGCGGCGATGGCGGGATGATCAATGGGGGATTTTTCGTGCTGTCGCCGCGCTGCCTGTCGCTGATCGAGGACGACAACGTCAGCTGGGAAGATGCGCCGCTGTCGGGCCTCGCAACAACCAACGAGCTGATGGCGTTCGAACACCTGGGCTTCTGGCAGCCGATGGATACATTGCGCGAGAAGAACCTGCTCGAAGAACTGTGGAATTCAGGCAATGCCCCGTGGAAGAGCTGGACATGAATCACGCCCACCGTCCCGATGCCGCCTTTTGGCGCGGCAAGAAGGTGCTGCTGACCGGGCACACTGGCTTCAAGGGCAGCTGGTTGTCGCTGTGGCTGAACCGCCTCGGTGCACAAGTCGTCGGCTACAGCCTGGCTCCCATCACCCAGCCCAACCTGTTCGGACTCATCCGGGGCGCCGAACTGGTCGAGAGCCGGATTGGCGACACGTGCGCACCGGTACCGGTCGCCGCCGCTGTGGAGGCGGCGCAGCCCGAGATCGTTTTTCACCTGGCCGCCCAGTCGTTGGTACACGAGGGCTATCGCGAACCGCTTGCCACCTTCGCGACCAACGTGCAGGGCACTGCCATTGTGCTGGACGCATTGCGCGGCGTGAAGTCGGTTAAGGCCGTCGTCGCGGTGACCTCGGACAAGGTCTGCCAGAACCTCGAGCACGTCTTCCCATACCGCGAGACCGATGCGCTGGGCGGGCACGACCCCTATAGTGCCAGCAAGGCGGCGTCCGAGATCGTAATAGCGGCCTACCGCGCTTCCTACCTCGCCGCGCAAGGCGTGGCCGTGGCGTCGGCGCGTGCCGGCAACGTGATTGGCGGGGGTGACTGGTCGGCCGACCGGCTGATCCCCGACGCGGTTCGCGCCTGGAGCACAGGCCGCCCGCTGACCATCCGCCGCCCGGCCGCAATCCGGCCCTGGCAGCACGTACTGGCGCCGCTGGCCGGCTATGTGCGGCTCGCGGAACACCTGTGGACACACGCGGATGCGGCCGGCAGCTACAACTTCGGCCCCGCGGCGGACGCCGCCGCCAACGTGCACGAAGTGATCTCCCTTGCGCGCGCCGCTTACGGCGAAGGCGAAGTCGCGTTCGGCGGCGACGACGAATGGCAGCACGAAGCCCACTGGCTGGCGCTCGAGACGGCGAAGTCGCGCCACTTGCTCGCCGTCAGGCCGCGCTGGTCGCTGGCTGACGGGGTGCAGCGGACGATGGCCTGGTACCGCGGCCACGCCGATGGCCACGATGCGCGCGCGCTGTGCATTGCCGACATTGATGCGTTCGAGGCGCAGCCCTCATGAGCCGATTCAAGGTCACCGACACGCCGCTGTCTTCGCTCAAGGTGGTCGAGCGGAAGCCGCGCGGGGACTCCCGCGGCTACTTCTCTCGCCTCTTCTGCAGCGATGAATTGCGATCGGCTGGGTGGCAAAATCCCGTCGTCCAGATCAACCACACATTCACGCGCCAGCGCGGTGCGCTCCGGGGAATGCACTTCCAACAGGCCCCTCATGCGGAAATGAAGCTCGTCACCTGCCTTCACGGAGAAGTCCTGGACGTAGCCGTCGACCTACGTGCAGGCTCGCCGGCTTTCCTGCGCTGGCATGGTGAGCGCCTGTCGCCAGAGAACGGCCGTGCCCTCCTGATTCCGGAAGGCTTCGCGCATGGGTTCCAGGCGCTCACGGACGACTGCGAACTCCTCTACCTGCACAGCCATGCCTACACGCCGGCAAGCGAAGGCGGCGTCAACGCGCACGACCCGCGCATCGGCATCGAATGGCCGCTGCCGGTTACCGAACAATCCGACCGGGACCGCGGCTTCGCGCTGTTGTCGCTGGACTACACAGGACTCACGACATGAAGTGCCGCCACTGCGCTTGCGAACTGGCGCTGCAGATGATCGACCTCGGCAGCGCGCCGCCGTCCAACGCCTATTTGACCCGCGAGGCGTTGCACGCGCCCGAGAAGACCTACCCGCTGCGCGTGGTGGTGTGCGAGAAGTGCTGGCTGGTGCAGACGGAGGACTTCGCCGAAGCCGGCGATTTGTTCTCCAGCGAATACGCATACTTCAGCAGCTTCTCGACCAGCTGGCTCGCCCACGCCGAGCGCTACGTCGCCGAGATGAGCGAGCGCTTCGGCCTCGGCCCCAACAGCCACGTTGTCGAGATCGCCTCCAACGACGGATACCTGCTGCAGTACGTGCGCGCCAAGGGCATCCCGTGCCTGGGCATCGAGCCGACGGCGAGCACGGCGAAGGCTGCGCGCGAGAAAGGCATCGAGTCCCGCGAGTTGTTCTTCGGCGCCAGGGCCGCAAGCGACTTGGCCGCGCAGGGACGCAACGCCGACCTGATCGCGGCCAACAACGTGCTTGCGCACGTGCCGGACATCAACGACTTCGTCGGGGGCTTCACCCGCCTGCTCAAGCCCGAAGGCGTCGCGACCTTCGAGTTCCCGCACCTACTGCAGCTGCTTGAGCACCACCAGTTCGACACCATCTACCACGAGCACTTCTCGTACCTCTCCCTCACGGCGGTCTCGACGATCTTCGAAGCCAACGGGCTGTCGGTGTTCGACGTCCAGGAGTGGCCGACGCACGGTGGCAGCCTGCGCGTCTTCGCGCAGCGAAGCGAAACCGGGCGCCAGGCGCGCGAGCCGTCGGTTAGCCGCCTGCTGGAACAGGAGGCCGCGTACGGGTTGACAAACGCGATCACCTACAGCGGCTTCCAGCGCCGCGCCGAGAAAGTCAAGGACGACTTCATCTCGTTCCTGATCGATTGCAAGCGCCGGGGCAAACGCGTCGCTGCCTACGGCGCCGCGGCCAAGGGCAACACGCTATTGAACTTCGGGGGCTGCCGCCCCGACCTGATCGCCTACGTGGTCGACCGCAACCCCGCCAAGGCCGGCAAGTTCATGCCGGGCAGCCGCATTCCGATCGTCGGCGAGGCGACGCTGTGGAAGGACAAGCCCGGGTACATCGTCATCCTGCCGTGGAACCTGAAGGCGGAGGTCACTGCGCAACTGGACGCTGCACGGGCCTGGGGCGGCCGCTTCGTGACCGCCGTGCCGTCGCTGGAAGTCATCGGATGAAAGTTGCCGTGGTCGGCGCCAGCGGTTTCGTCGGTCGCCACGTGATCGCGCAATTGCGACAGCGTGGCGTGCAGACGGTCGCCACCGCGACCCGGCCCCATGCGTCGCAGGACCACGGCGTGTGGTGGACGGTGCTCGATCTGCACCGTCCGCCCGCCGACGCCTGGGCCGCGCTCGGCCATCCCGAAAGCGTGATCCACTTGGCGTGGGCCGGCCTGCCGAACTACGGCTCGGCGCACCACATCGATCAGGAACTGCCGGCGCAGCAGGCGTTCCTGACGTCGCTGGTCGAAGCCGGGCTGCCGTCCCTCGTTGTGACAGGTACCTGTTTCGAATACGGGTTCCAGTACGGCCCCCTGGCGGCAGATTCGCCCACCCGCCCGGCCAATCCTTATGCGATCGCGAAGGACACCTTGCGCAGCAACTTGCAGTCGCTGCATCAGCGGCATGCATATAACCTGAGCTGGGCGCGACTGTTCTACATGTACGGCGAGGGCCAACCCGCGAACTCCCTGTACCCTTCGCTCAAGAGGGCCGTCGAACAGGGCAAGCCGATGTTCCCGATGTCGATGGGCGAGCAACTGCGCGACTACCTGCCGGTGGAAACGATCGCACAGCGGCTGGTCGACCTCGCCTTGGTCCCCGAGGACCGCGGAGCGATCAACATCTGTTCTGGCGCACCCATCTCCGTGCGCCGCCTGGTCGAGACATGGCTGCGCGACAACGGCTGGCACATCAAACTCGGCCTCGGCCACTATCCGTATGCCCCCCATGAACCCCTGGCGTTCTGGGGTGTCGACACCACGAGCTAGGGAATGAGCACGCTTTTCGCTCCCGCGACGCACCATCCCACCGGGCTCGCCACCCGCGGCATGGCTGGGGTGTTCGCGCTGTCCCTGTGGGGATTCCTGCTCTCGTGCGTGTTCGACCCGGCGGACAAGCTGTTCGGGCTCAAGGTGTGGTTCTTCCTGTTGTGCTGGCTCGCCGGCGCGGCCCGCCTCATGGCACGCCGCAAGCCATTGCAGGTGCCGACGGGCCTGCTGATCTACACCTTTACCTTCATCTTCATCCCGTTCGCATCGATCGCCCAGTACTACATCCGGGGTGGCGTGGAACCGTTCGACGGCCTCCAGATGCTGAAGGGATACATCCTCATCACGTTCGCACTGCTCTTGGCGATGACGCGCACCGACCTCTTTGACCGGATGGCGACGACGCTCACCCTGCTGGCCATCTCCATCATCGCGACGGCCATCGCAATCGGTGTGGCGCCGGAACTCGAGACCGTCGTCTATGTGTTCGGCGCTGCCACCGGCATCGTGTCGATTGACGCGGGCCGCGACTACGGCTCCGACGTCGTGTTGTCGCAGGTGTACTTCGTCACCTCGCCCATGCTGGCCATGGCGATCGCGCACTATTACGACCGCGCCCGCTCTGCCACCGCACGCGCCGTGCGGACCCGCTATGCGATCCTTGTGGCAGTCAACGTGGTCGCGATGGTGCTGGCGGGAACGCGCAACAACATCCTGGTGGCGATCGTCCTGCCCCTGTCGCTTTGGTTCATCCACTCCCGCCGAAAGGCCCCGGCTTCTGTCATCGCGGCCGCGCTTGCCCTTTTGGCAGCCTATGCCTTCAACACCGAGCTTGCAGCATTCTTCGATCCGCAGGAGCATTCCAACAGTGCCAAGCTCAACCTGATCAACGACTACCTCGAGATTTTCAGCTCGGTCCCAGTCTTACTGTTCGGCCAGGGCCTCGGCGCCTTCCACCCGTGGTCTGCGCCCAAGGCCACGGCATCGATTGCCGAACTCACTTACTTCGAAATGATCCGCAACTTCGGCCTGTTCGGCGCGATCGTGATGTTCGGCTTGCTGGTGCAGCCCATCGTTCGCGCGTTCGGCCGGGGGGGCACCGCCCGCGACGCGACGCTCGCAGTGGGCTATGCGTACTACATGTTGATGTGCATGACGAATCCCAACATGTTCTCTTCCATGGGGATTCTCATCCTCTCGGTCATGCTCGCGACCAGCTACAGTGCCCGCGTAACGCCCCTGAAACCGCCGCCACTCCGCCCGCCCACATGACATCGTTCAGCATCTTCCTGCCCGTGCGCAACGGATGGCCTTACGTCCAAGACTGCGTCGCCAGCATCCTTGCCCAAACTCACCCTGATTTCAAACTCACGATCCTCGACAACCAGAGCACGGACGAAACCATGTCCTGGCTGAAGACACTGTCGGATCCTCGCATCCGGGTGCAGAGCTCGACCTCGTCGCTATCGATCGTCGAGAGTTGGGCGCGCATCCTGCATGCGCCGAAGCGCGAGTACATGACGATGATCGGCCACGACGACCTCCTCGGTCCCGGCTTTCTTGCCGCAATCGCCGAGCTGATCAGGCAGCATCCCGATGCGAGTCTGTTCCAGACCGGCGGGCATATGATCGATTCGGACGGGCGGACGCTGCGGCGGTGCAGCCCCGTTCCCGGCAGCGAAGACGCCGCGGGTTACCTGCGGGCCCGGCTGGACTTCGACCGCGACGTCTTCGGCACTGGCTTCGTCATGCGCTCGCAAGACTATGAACGCGTCGGCGGCATTCCTGCGTTCGAGAAGCTGTTCTTCGCGGACGACGCCTTGTGGCTGTTGCTGATGCGGGGTTCATACAAGGCCGGCGACCCAGTGGATCACTTCGCCATCCGCCTTCATCCCAAGAGTGAATCGGCCTCGCTGCCCGCGGTCTGGGGCACGATCCTCAAGAGCCTTGGCCAGTTCCACGCCTTCCTCGACACCTATGTCCAGGGCGACGCCGATGCGCGCAATGTCGTTCGCGAACTCGGCCCTGCATTCCTGCTCGGGTACCACCGCAACGCCTATATCTATGCGCTGATCGAAGCGAGCCTTGTGGGCCGGCCGATCGCCGAACCCACGCGTATCCAGATCGAGTCGTCGCTCGCCACCTACACCGGATTTGGCGCCAAGGAACTGCGAGCATCCGCCAAGGTGCGGGCGGTCGGGTTCCTCAACCGCTCGCCCTTGCGGGGTACCGTGCCCTGGCTGTGGAATCTGTACAACCGGATCAAGAACCGCCCGAGATGACTTCCCGCTCGGTCGACCCCCGCGTCGCCGCGGTCTGTTGCGTTGTCGTCTGCTACCGCCCGAACATCGAGCGCGTGCTTCGGCTGTGCGCCACGTTGTCGTGCGGCGGTGCGCGAGTCGTCCTCGTCGACAACACCGAGCAACCGACGCTGGATGGTGCGTCCCTGCCGCCTGGGTGCACGCTGCTGACCCTCGGGTCCAACACCGGCATCGCGCACGCGCAGAACGCCGGCATCGCCGCGGCTGGCGACGCGGCCGCGATAGCCTTCTTCGACCAGGATTCGGCGCCCGCGGCAGAGTTGCTCGAGGTGCTTGTCTCGCAGCTCCAGACAGGCATTCCGGATATCGTCGCGCCCGCTTGCGTGGACGACATCTCGGGTGCCGAATTGCCGTCGACGCGGCTGGACGCAAGGGGGCGATCCACGCCAGTTTATTGCGTCGGCAGTCGCGAGCCGGTCGCTGTCGACATAGTGATCTCATCCGGGAGCTTGGCAACACGGGAGGTTTTTGTGCTGGCTGGCGGCCTCGACGAACGCTTCTTCATCGACTTCGTCGACACCGAATGGTGCCTGCGGTGCCGGGCCAAAGGCGTGCCGATTCGCGTCGTACCACAGGCGGTGATGAGACACCGGATCGGCAGTTCAGCGGTGAAGATCGGTTCGTGGACAGTGTCGGTGCATAGTCCGGTGCGCTGCTACTATCAGGTCAGAAACTGCTTCTTGCTCCTGCGCAAGAAGGACGTCCCCCTCCGATACAGCCTCGGACAGTTCATCTCGATCCTGGCGAATCGCATGCTGCTACTTCTCCTTGTGGACAGCAGAGTGTCTTACCTAAAGTCGTACCTAAGTGGGCTTGGCGACGGCATCCGGGGACTGGGAGGGCCGAAGCGCGGCTGAGACTCAGGAGCCAGTCCCCTCGTTCATCGCGTTGCCAACGCTAAGTCCCGGGCGAAGCCGTATGGTCCGGCCGGGTGCACCGGCATGGGGGTGAGCCCCGTCTGACTGTGATCTAAGAGCATCGATCTCCGCCCTCAGCGCCTCTTAATCCTGCATCTTGCGCTTGAGGAAACAGCCCGTACGCGCTGCCTTCTCGGCCACACCGCGCGGGGTGAGGATGTAGACATAGCGTGTCCCTCCGGCAAACTTGCATGAAATCTTTTGATGCCCTTGCTATTCTCGTCGTGGAGTTCAACCCGATGAGGAGTACAGCAAATGGACAGACAAGCAAATGTCGAGCAAACGGATGGTCATGGCGAAAGCCTGGAGCAGGTCGAGCAGCGTTTCAGGCGCTGGCGTGAAAGCCGCAAGCAGGGCCAGCGCATTCCGGCCGTCTTATGGGCGGCTGCGGCGGGCATAGCCAAGCAGCATGGCGTGCACCGGGTGGCGCGCGAGCTGCGCCTGGACTACAACGGGCTTAAGGATCGCGCGGGGCAAGCCGGCCCGGCGACGCGCTCGCCCAAGGTCGACGCCCAGTTTGTGGAACTGTTTGCCGCGCCCGCGTCCACGGTGGCACCCGCGTGCGAGTGCGTCGTGGAGCTGGAGAACACGCGCGGGGCGAAGATGCGCGTGCAGCTCAACGGCCATGCATGGCCTGGCCGGCTTGGAGCGCCTGTGCAGTTCGTTCTGGGGCGCGCGGTGATCCAGATCACGCCGCACATGCGCATCTTGGTGGCGGTTGCGCCAATCGACTTTCGCGCCGGAATCGATGCACTGGTGGGCGCGTGCAGACAACGCCTGGCGGCCGATCCATTTGGTGGTGCCTTGTTCGTCTTTGGCAACCGCGCACGCACGGGTATCAAGATCCTTGTCTATGACGGCCAAGGCTTCTGGTTATGCCACAAACGTCTGTCCAGCGGGCGCTTCGCCTTCTGGCCCGATAGTCAGTCGCCCACGTGCTCGCTGCAGGCCTGTGAACTGCAGGTGCTGCTCATGGGGGGCGACCCCACGCGCGCCAATGCCGCGCCGGCGTGGCGTCGCCTGAGTCTGGCGGCGTAGAGCAACTGGCCGCTTACCCGGTGCCGGCCAGCTGCTCGCGGTAGTTCCAGGGCAGCCACAGGGCTGGAGTGGCCTGCGCGGCATCGACGTGGAGATGCAACGCCTGCAGGTACTCGAAGGGGTTGATATGGCAAAG
>CAXNGL010000109.1:0-9209 GCA_964201515.1 Burkholderiales bacterium | reverse complement strand
ATCGCGCATCCCGGTCCGAAGTCGTGGCGCCGCCAGTCATTGGGGAACTACTTCTCGTGCGTACCCCATCCCAGTTCGGCGGGCTGGAACCCTTCGCCGACGAACCCGTCCACGCTCCAGGTGTTGACGAATTCGCCGACGCGCTTGGGCGGATTGGCGGTCTGCGTGTCGCGCTCGGCGATGTGAATCACCTTGATGCCAAGCTTGTAGGCGAGCTGGGCCCACTTTTCGCGGCTGTTGGGTTTCAGGAACTTGGTGCCGGTATCGCGCGCGATATCGAGCAGCGCGCGCTTGACGAAATGCGAGATCATTCCCGGATTGGCGCCGTGGGTGAACACTGCCGTGGTGCCATGGGTGGCGCGGCCTTGATTGAGCGCCAGCGCCGATTCGCGCAGCGCGTAGTTTGATCGCTGCGAAGGTGACAGGCGCGTGTCGCTGTAACCGCCCGCCCACGGCTCGATGCAGGTATCGAGATAGAACGCGTTGGAGTCCTGGCACAGTTCCATCAGTGCCAGGCTGGATACATCGACCGACACATTCAGCAGAAAGTCACCGGGCTGGAGGATGGGCTCCAGCACGGCGCGGTAATTGCCGCGCGTGAGCGGATTGACCAGGAATTTCACGCCCAGCCGGGTCGCTTCGGCGGCACCGCGATCGTCGGCAGTGATGATCATCACATCGGAACGCGCTACGCCGAGGTGCCGCAGCAGCACCGGCAGTGCGCCCTGGCCGACCGACCCGAAGCCGATCAGCACCAGTTTGCCGGGAAGCCTTGCATAGATTTTCTTGGGTGTGGGCATGGGTCTTCAATCAGCAACGGTGAAACAGAATCAAATCAACCAATGAGGCGGAGCGAGCCTTGCCACTACGCATTTCACCCGCGTGCCAATGCGCGTAGTCCGGATTGTACCGGTGCGCGATGGCGCAGAATTGTCGCGGCAAGGATTTATGAAGCGAGGGGGCAGGGCCGCCGCACCACACAGGTCAATGCGTGCAGGCCGGGCTTGCAGATCGTTTCAGTGCCCGGGGGCGGTGACCTGGATGTGATCGCGCCGCAGGTTGAGGAATGGCGCGGCGAATACCTGCCGACCGCCCAGCGTCGGCTCCCATACCTCGGCGTCGGTGAGCGCGATGAAATCCTTTGCGCCGGTCATGTAATCGGTGAGTCGGGAACCGGGCAGCAGGTCTACATAGCCGCGGAGGCGGTAGGTGCCCGTCAATATAGTGACGCGCGTCTTGCTTGAGTCATCTGGCATGGCTGTGCGCTCCTGTAAGGAAATGAGCCGTATCCGTGCGTGGTTCGTTCGGATGCCGAGTATGGTAAGCCGGCGCTCGCTCATTGCCTGCGCGATCAGTAGCGGCGAACCTGAGAGCAGGTGCCAGGCCGTGCGCCGGCTGCTGTCGTCTATTGATCCGCTTAGTGGGAAAGTAGTACAGGTACGGTCATGGAGGTGATGATGGTGCGTGTCGCCCCGCCCATGATGAGCTCGCGCATTCGGGAGTGCCCGTAGGCGCCCATGACAATGAGATCGGAGTTGTAGTCGGCGGCGCGCGACAGCAACTCGTTGCCGACGTCGATGTCGTCGCCGTAGTCGGTGACCGCTTCGGCGCGAACGCCGTGCCGGGCGAGGAACAGCGAGATATCGGCCGCCGGGACGGCGCCATGGTCGGCGTCATCCGGGTTGATGGCGATGACTTTCACTTCCTTGGCATCGCGCAGCATGGGGATGGCATCGGTGAGCGCGCGCGTTGCTTCGCGCGTGGCATTCCATGCCACCAGCACGCGTTCGCCGATCGACTTGTAGCTGTCGGCATACGGCACCACCAGGGCGGGGCGGCCGCAGGCGAGCACCACGCGCTCGGCAAAGTCCTCCTCTACGCCCGCGTTGTCGCTGGCATGCGGCTGGCTCAGCACCACCAGGTCGGCGTAACGGGCGTGCAACGTGACTGCATCGACCGCATCGGCATCGGTCGCGCGCCACTCCACCTTGGAGAGGCCGGCGGCGCTGATGGCCTTGTCGAACGTGTTCTTGGCGCGCAGCGATTGTTCGGCGAAGGCGCGTTGCTGCGCCTCGATGAGCACCGCACCGGCCTCGGCGGCGGCATAGGCGGGCAGCCGTAGCGCAGTCATCGCGTGGAGTCCGACCAGGTGCGCATCGCTGCGCCGTGCCATCTGGATGGCGACCGCCAGCCGGGCCGGGCAGCGCTTGCCGTTGTCGACATGAACGAGAATGGTCTTGTAGCTCATGGTGGTGTCCTTCCCCTGAAGTCTTGTTGTCGATGATAGGTCGCTGTTTGCCCGGTCGCCGCAACTGCGGCCGATGCCTTGGCGGGGACGTCGGTGACGATGACCGGGTTCATGCGGTCCATCTTGGCATGCCCATGGCCTGACGCTGTTTGACCTGCATCAAAGGGGATGCCAATCGCATGCACTTCTGTCAACGGTGATCTCGGGGAGCACCGGCAGTTCAGCGCCAGAGCAATACGATCTCTGGAAGTATGATCATAATTAGGATAAAAATCCAGTAAAGACGATGATGGTAATGCAGTATTGATAATATTGCATAGGCCATCCCCTTGTCGAGGGAGGCGCGCTGCGGATCCTGTCCAGTTGCAGATCCCGCCGTGCGGGCCCGAGGTCCTAGTCGCTGTCGACGACTTTCCCGGGATTCATGAGATTGTCCGGGTCGAACAGGCGCTTGATGTCGCACATGACATCCACCGCTTCACCGAGCTCTGCCCGCAGGTACTGTTGCTTGCCCAGGCCGACGCCATGCTCGCCCGTGCAAGTGCCCTCCATGGCGAGGGCCCGTTCCACGAGCCGGCGATTGAACGCGCGGGCCTTTGCCGCGTCTTGCGGATCGTTGGGGTCGAGCAGGACCACGCAGTGAAAGTTGCCATCACCGACATGGCCGAAGATGGGGATCGTGGCGCCATGTTCCGCGACATCAGCCTGGGTGGCGACGATACACTCGGTGAGTCGGGACAGGGGAACGCAGACATCAGTGGCAATGGCCCGGCTCCCGGGACGCAGCTGCAGGCAGGCAAAGTAGGCGTCGTGCCGCGCCTGCCAGAGCTGGCTGCGTTCCTCTGCGCGGCTGGTCCACTGGAAGCCCGAGCCGCGGTGGGTGGCCACGATGGATTGCACCTGCTCCGCCTGCTCCTTCACGCCGGCTTCGGTGCCGTGGAATTCGAAGAACAGGTGCGGCTCTTCCGGGTGGCTCGATTTGGAATAGGCATTGATGGCGCGTATGGTGGTCTCGCAGAGGAATTCGCTGCGCGCGATCGGAATGCCCGACTGTATCGCTTCGATGACCGTGTTCACCGCGTCGGCCATCGTGGGGAAGCGGCATACCGCCGCGGACATCGCCTCCTGCATGGCGTAGAGGCGTACGCAGACCTCCGTGATGATTCCCAGCGTGCCTTCGCTGCCGATGAAAAGGCGCGTGAGGTCGTAGCCTGCGGAGGATTTGCGGGCGCGCCGGGCGGTGCGGATGATGCGGCCGTCGGCCAGCACAACCGTCAGCGCCAGCACGTTCTCGCGCATGGTGCCGTAGCGCACGGCATTGGTGCCGGAGGCGCGGGTCGCGGACATTCCGCCCAGGGTGGCATCGGCGCCAGGGTCGATCGGGAAGAACAGCCCGGTGTGGCGGATTTCCTCGTTCAGCTGCTTGCGGGTCACGCCCGCTTGCACCACCGCGTCAAGGTCGGGCTCATGCACGGCCAGCACCTTGTTCATCCGGCTCATGTCCACCGTGACCCCGCCGCGTACCGCCAGCACCTGGCCCTCCACGGAAGTGCCGGCGCCAAAGGGAATCAACGGCAGGTGATGCCGACGGCAGATGTTGACGATGTCGCGAACTTCTTCGGTGCTCAGGGGAAACACCACCGCCTGCGGAGCGGCGAATGGAAGCGAGGACTCATCCCTGCCATGATGATCGCGGACGCCCTGGTTGGTGCTGAGGCGCTCACCGAGCAGCGCGCCCAGTTCGGCGAGTGCCGACGCGTTGAGTTCCTGTGGCTTGTTCATGGTGAAGTTCCAGTCGCGGGGCGCCGGTCGGCCGATCTGGTGCAGAATAGGCGCGCGGCCTGGCGGCGTCAACGCGTGTGGCTAGCCTGTGTCAGGTATCAACCATTGCGTCGCGCTGGATCGATCCGGGAAAGCAGCACCTGCGTCGACGCATCCAGTTGGCCGGCGGCTTGTCCCCGCTCGATCGATTGGGCCACGGACTTGCCGAATTCGACGCCCCATTGGTCAAACGGGTTGAGATTGAGCAACGCGGCTTCGGCCACCACCTTGTGCTCGTAGAGCGCCAGCAGCTGGCCCAGCGCGTGCGGTTCGAGCTTGTCGATGAGCAGCGTGCTCGAGGGGCGGTTGCCCGGCAGGACGCGGTGGGGCTCGGCCGCGGCGGCACCTGTCATTAGGGCCGAACCCTGGGCCAAGGCATTGACGACCAGCAGCCGATGGGCGGCGGCATCGCCGTCGCTGGCGCGCGCCACGATGAAGTCGGCCGGCACCAGACGTGTGCCCTGGTGGAGCATCTGGTGGAAAGAGTGCTGGCTTGGCGTGCCCGTGGTGCCCCAGATCACCGGCGCGGTGGGGTAGTCCACGGGCTGTCCATCCCGGTCCACGTGCTTGCCGTTCGATTCCATGTGCAATTGCTGTACCCAGGCGGGGAATTCGCGGAGGTCCTCGACATACGGAAGGAGCGCATGGGTCTGCGCGCCGAAAAAGCCCGAGTACCAGACCGACAGCAGGGCCATGATCACCGGCATGTTGCGTTCCAGCGGCGCCTCGCGAAAATGACTGTCCATGGCGCGGGCACCGGCGAGGAGGCTGTCGAAATGGGCGGGGCCCGCCGCGATGACGGCCGGGAGGCCCACCGAGGACCAAACGGAAAAGCGGCCGCCCACCCAGTCCCACAACGGAAAGATGCGCTCGGCGGGAACGCCCCACGCCTGGGCCTTGGCTTCATTGGCGGTGACCGCGGCAAAGTGTGCGGACAATTCGGGCGCATCTCCGAGTGACGCCGCCAGCCAGGCGCGTGCGCGGCGTGCGTTGCTGAGCGTCTCCACGGTGGTAAAGCTCTTCGTGGCGATGATGAACAGCGTGCGCGCGGGGTCGAGCCCGGCCATGGCTGCATCGAGATCGGCGGGGTCGGCATTGGCCGCAAAGCGCAGCGTGAGGCCGGTGTCGACCTGCCGTCGCATCGCGCCGCACAGCAGGCGTGGTCCCAGGTCCGAGCCGCCGATCCCGAGGTTCACGATGTGGCACAGAGGCTGTCCGGTGGCTCCGCGGAGGCGGCCGGCGCGCAAGGCGCTCGCCATCGCGTACACGCGCTGCCGCTCCGCGCGCACCAGGGGCATGACATCTTCACCATGGGCCGGATAAGACGCCTGTTCCGCACGCAGTGCGACATGCAGCGCCGGCCGGTCTTCGCTGCCGTTGACGTGTTCGCCTGCAAACATGCGTTCGATCCATTTCCCGAGTTGCGCCTGTCTTGCCAACGCGAACAGCTGGCGCAACGTGTCATCGGTGATGCGGTGACGCGAGTAGTCGAGGTAGAGTGAGCCACTTTCCAGCGCATAACGCGTGGCGCGTCCGGGATCTGCGGTGAACAGGTCACGCATCTGCAGCGGCGCGATGTGGCGCTGGTGCTCGGCGAGGGCACGCCAGGCCGGGCTGTTGGTTAGCTTGGACATTGCGGAATCATGCACCGGAAATGCATCAATCGGGCGCTTTTCATGGCAGGTTCTTCGGCGCGTGTTTCATTCCCGTACATACAGCCGATAGCGTTCACGATCGCGCGGGCGGTTGCCTTCCCAGACGCGGCGCCATCCGGCATCGGCGCGATCGGCGGCGTCGACACCGGCCTGCACCAGCAGGGCGGCGCACTGCACAGTCGGTGTGACCTCGAGACGCCGGGTGACGATGCCGGCATGGTAGTCGAGCGCTGCGCGCTGCGCCTCGCCCAGGCCGCGACTGGCAATGCAGGCGCGGGCCGGCAGGTTGGCCTTGCGCAGGGCGGCGGACAATGATGCCGACATCGGCGCATAGGTCTTGCCATAGTCGATCCATGGCAACCACAGCGTCATGGTCAGGCTCCAGATGAAACTTACGCCGGCGGCCCAGATGGCTGCGCTCTTCTGCAGCGAGCGTTCGCTGTGGGCGACGAGGTAGATCCACGCCAGGCTCAGCAGCAAGCCAATGAGCAGCGCCAAGGCACTGAATTGGGGAACGTGACCGGGTTCAAGCTTGGCAAAATTCAGCGCGACCTGCTTCGGGATGCCGGTGATCATTGCCACCCAGCCGAGCCATACCAGCGCCCCCAGCAAGGTGAAGGTCATCGCGCCAAACCAGGCCATGGCATTGGCGGCACCGCGTCTCAGGACCAGTACCCCGGCACCGGCCAACAATGCCAGCGGCGGTATCAAGGGCAGCGCTGCAAGCTCATTGACGTCACTGGCGAAAATGAACATGCCCAATGCGACGACGGCACCCGCGACGGCGGGCAGCAGCGGGTCGTTGCGCAGGCGGCGACGGCGATCCCACAGCGCCCACAGGGCCAGCGGCCAGGCGGGCCAGGCTGCCCACGACAAAAGTTGCAACTGCTCCAGCGTCCGGGCAGCGGTCGGGGCGGCAAAGAAGCCAGCTTGTGCCTGCAGCCAGGCTGCCGGCAGCGAAGCATTGTCCAGCCGCAGCGCCACCAACCAGAGAAGCAACGCCGCAGTCACGATGACCAGCCCGCTCAGCGTGAACGCGAGCCATGCACGGGTGCGCCAGGCGCTGCCCAACAAGGGTGCTGCGAGCGCTGCGGCCAGCAGCGGGAGCACAGGGGACGGACCCTTGCTCCACAGCGCAATCGCTGCCCCTGCGCCAAACAGCAGTCCGGCGAAGCGCGCGCCGCGTTGCGCCGCGATTGGGTCGGGACCGGCGCAGGCGAAGGTCGCGCGGGTCATGCCGAGCCATGCAAGCGCGGCACCAGCCAGTGCACCGTTTTCGGCCAGCACTTCGTGTGCATGGACGAACAGGCCGAGGCAACCGATCAGCACCAGTGCCGCGTTGTCCGCCTCATTGCGCCCGTGCAGTTGCCTTGCCGCCGTGCGCAGCAGCCAGAGCGCGGCCCCGATGCTGATGGCACTCGCAATGCGCGCGCCATCGTGCGCGGCGAATGCGAACGACAGCAGCTTGGCGCATAGTGCGGCGAGAACGTAGTAGAGGGGTCCATCCCCGAGGTAAGGCTCGCCGGCGAGTCGGGGTACCAGCCAGTTGTCCAGGCCGGCGCCTTCCAGCATCTGGTGCATGATGCCCACGCCGATGGCGTCGTGGCTTTTCCAGGGTGCGTGCCCGACCAGCCCGAACAGGAGGTAGGTCGCTGCCAACGCTACCAGCGCGGTGAGCGGCAGCGGGATGCGGATCTGCGGCAGTTTCAATCGACGACCTTGATCATCGTTCCAGGCGCCGGCTCGCCGCTGGGATAAAGGCCATTGATGAGCCGCAGGTAGCCCTCGGCATTGCGGCCGAGTGGGGATTTGCCGGCCAATGCGGCAAACTTCGCGGTTGCATCCGTGCGCCAGAGCTTGACGGCGAGTGGTTTTGCGCGAATCCGCTCTTCGGCGGTGATGGCATGGAAGGAGCGCATTGCCTGGCGCATGCCGGAAAGGGCGCGTTGCGCCACTTCTTCGCTCTTGCCTCCGCCGGAAAATATGAATGCCTTGTCGCCAAGATAGATGACCCCGACCTGACGTCCGCGATTGTCGGCACTGGCGGCGGGCAGCGTATTGACGGGCGATACGTCGATATCGTTGGCCGCGCCCTTGGTGATCCGTCGCAGCATCGCCGCCGGGGCTTCATTGGGGCGGTTGTCCACGCGCAACTCCGTCCCGGCCTCGCCACCCGGAGCGGTAAGTACCAGGCGGTCGGGCAGGTTGGATACACGCCATCCCTCCGGAATGGCCAGGGCGAATCCCAGATCAGGATGGAAGAACGCATTGCCGCGGCGGATGCCTTCGCGCGGACTGTCTCCGAAAATCATCCCGTCGCTGTGCTCGAGAAAGCGCTCACGCGCGAGTGGTGCGCCCGCCGTCGCACGAAACTTGTCGGCCGCGGCGATGACTTCCTTTAGCCGGGTATCGTTGTCGGGATGGCTGGCGAACAGGCCATGGTAGGCGCGCGCCTGCCGCCCCTCCTGCTTGGCGACATCGGCATCGAACAATTCCTGGCTCTTCAGCACGCCGACCACCTTGATCATGGCCTGCGGATCGTACCCGGCGCGCGCCAGGTACTCGGCGCCGATGCGGTCGGCCTCCAGCTCGTGCTCGCGGCCGTACCCCGAGAGCAGGGCATTGCCGAGCAGGCCGGTCACGTTCTGCGCGCCGCTCGAGCGCATGGCCGGGCTGACTGCGCCGAGAATATTGAACAGGAGGTCGGCCCCTTGCGCGGCGCTTGCCTGCCGAACGCCGTGCCGCGCCGTGACATGTCCCAGTTCGTGGCCGAGCACGGCGGCGAGCTCGGCTTCGGAGTTGAGATAGGCGATGATGCCGCGCGTGATGTAGATGTACCCGCCCGGCAGGGCGAAGGCATTGACCTCGGGGCTGTCGAGCACGGTAAAACGGTATTCGAGATTGGGCCGGTGGCTGACGCGTGCGAGTTTCTGTCCGATCGAGTTGACGTAGGCCTGCAGGCCTTTCAGGTCGTAGAGAGAATATTGTTTCTTCACGTCTTGGTCGGCACGTTGTCCGAGGGAAACCTCTTGTGCCTCCGACATCAGCACGAAGTTGGCCTGCCCGGTGACCGGGTTGGTGGCGCAGCTGGTGAGGGCGACGATAAGCGACGCGGCAAGGGCCATACCCAGGTGCGCGCAAGGCGCGGGTCTGCGCTCGCGATTCAAGGTCGACGGCACTTGCTCCTCCTGCTTGCAGTCGAAATCACTTCAATGCCTGAATTTGGCAAGATCGTTGCGCGCGAGTCGCTTATCGTGGTCACGCTTGGTGCCAACAAAAAAGGCAGCCGAAGCTGCCTGATTTTGCCTTTCGACGGACCGCGCGAACAAGTACTCAGGCTGCGGCAGCCGGTGCCTTGGCCTTGGCGCCGCCCTTGGCGTACTTCTGGCGGAACTTCTCCACCCGGCCGGCGGTGTCGAGAACCTTCTGCTTGCCGGTATAAAAAGGATGGCACTCCGAGCAGACTTCGATCTGCAGGGGCTTAC
>CAXNGL010000108.1:0-9354 GCA_964201515.1 Burkholderiales bacterium | reverse complement strand
CTCGCCGAGCATTGACCTACCAGGGGCGCAACTGGACCTACGTGGCGCTGCAGGGCGCGGTGCAGTCGGCGGCGTTCCACCTCAACGCCATGGGTATACGCCAGGGCGACCGCGTGGCCTTCCTGGCGCGCAACAGCGACGTGTACCTGGTCGGCTGGCTGGCGACGCAGGCGCTGGGCGCCATGCACGTGCCAATCAATTTCATGCTGGGCGCCACCGAAGTCGCCTACATCCTCGATCATGCCGCCCCGCGCGCGCTCTTCGTCGGCGAGGAGTTCATGCCGGTGGCGCGCAAGGCGACCGAAAGCGCGACGGCGGCCATGCACCTGCGCGGCATCAGCGAACTGCTCGATGAGTCGCCCGGGTTCGACATCGCCCGCGACGCGCTCGATCCGCCGGCGCAGGCCGCGCAGCTCGCCTATACCAGCGGCACGGAGTCGGCGCCCAAGGGCGCCCTGCTCACCGACATCGGCCTGATGTACGAATACCAGAGCTGCCTCGTCGGCGGCGAGTACTCGGGCGCGGACACCATCGTGCATGCGCTGCCGCTGTATCACTGCGCGCAGTTGCACTGCTTCCTCACGCCCAACCTGATGCTCGGGGCGGACAACATCATCCTCGATCGCGCCGATCCCGGCGAGATCGTCGAGACGGTGCGGTCCAACCAGGCCACCTCGTTCTTCGCCCCGCCCACGGTGTGGATCGGTCTCCTGAATCACAAGGGCCTCAAGCCGGAGGATCTGCGCTCGCTCAAAAAGGGCTACTACGGCGCCTCCATCATGCCGCGCGAGGTGCTGCGCGGCCTGCAGCAGACGCTGCCGTGGATCCGCCTGTGGAACTACTACGGCCAGACCGAGATCGGCCCGCTGGCCACGGTGCTGCAGCCCGAGGAGCACGACCAACGCCCCACCTCCGCCGGCCGCCCGGTGCTGCACGTGGAGAGCCGCGTGGTGGACGACGACATGCAGGACGTCAAACACGGCGAGATCGGCGAACTGGTGCATCGCTCCCCGCAGTTGCTGTCTGCCTACTATCGCGACCCGGTGAAGACGGCAGAAGCCTTCCGCGGCGGCTGGTTCCACAGCGGCGACCTGGCGGTGTCCGACCCCGAGGGCTATATCGAGATCGTCGATCGCAAGAAGGACATGATCAAGACCGGTGGCGAGAACGTCGCCTCGCGCGAGGTGGAGGAGGCGATCTACAAGAACCCCGGCGTGGCCGAGGTGGCGGTGATCGGCGTGCCCGATGCCAAATGGGTGGAGCGCGTGTGCGCGGTGGTGGTGCGGCGTGCCGGCCAGACCACTTCCGAGCAGGAAGTGCTCGCGGCAGCGGCCGGCCTCGCGCCCTTCAAGCGGCCCAAGGAAGTGAAGTTCGTCGATGCCCTGCCGAAGAATCCGTCAGGGAAAATTCTGAAAAGGGAGTTGCGGAAAATGTTTGGAGACACGTTCGCAGAAGCGCGGGAAGCGTCCGGAGGCATTGAGAAAAAGTCGGGAGGCCAGTCATGAGGCCGCGCCTGGTTCCGTTCCAGAAACCGGCGGCGCTCGAAGGCCTGGCGACTACGGGCAAGGCGTCGTACAGCTTCATCGACATCAAGAAGACATCTCGCTGGTTCGACCAGCTGGTGGTGGCCGGCCTGCCGCCGCATGGCGTCGAGACGACGGCGTATCCCGACGATGGGTCGGAGACGTTCTATCTCTTCTCGCGCGGCGGCGGCGAGCTGGTGCTGCCCGATGGCGGCAAGAAGACCATCCGCGCCTACGACGGCGTCTGGTATGGCTCCGGGGCGGGCGGTGAGTTAAGGGCGGGCAAGGACGGTCTCGAGTGGCTGGCCGTGAGCACCAATGGTGGCAAGCCCACGCCGTTTGCCGGCGCCAGCATGGACAAGGTGCTTGCCAAGGGTGGTGTCCCGAGCAAGACCGCCCGTGCACCGGTCGCCTTCGACCGGCGCTGGATCGCGCCGCGGCAATGGCCTGCGAACAAGCTCGGGGCGACGGCCAAGCCGTGGTGGTTCTACACCGTGGATGGCACTTCCAAGTGGTATCACTCGGCGTGCATTTCCTCGCTGCCGCCAGGCGGCGCGTCGACCTTCCATACCCACATGGAGCAGTACGAGGGCCCGTACGAAACCTTTTACATCGTGCTGAGCGGCACGGCGCTGATCCGCAACGAGTACGAGGATTTCGTTTTCACTGGCGGCCCATCCGGGGTGTACGTGCCGGCGGACGCATCTCACCAGATCATCAACAACGGCGAAGGGCTGATCTGGTACCTGACCATTTCCACGCGCGGCGGCACGCCCTTGAAACTGGATGTCTACAACATGCCTTCCGGGGCCGAGCGGCCGGGCTACCTGGATGAGTTCAATCGCATCATGGCAGTCCGACAGGAGAGGGGTCTGCCGTTACCTTGATAATAATGTTCGATGTCGTGGCGGTGCCTTGCGGGGCGCGCCCGGCGTGCGCAACACGACAATGAGGCCATCATGACGGGCAAACTGAAACTGGCACGGCAGGAAGCGGGAGGCCGGGACGTGACCTCGCGGGAACCTACATCGCAGGACGCGACGGCGCGGGACTTCATGGCGCTGCGGCGCGCTTACGCCGAGCTGGGCTGGCTGAAGCTGCCCGGGCTGTTGCAGGGCGCGGAACTCAAGCGCATCGTCCAGCGTGTCGCGCAGGCCGACGGTGACGCCAAGTTCAAGGTCAAGAAGTCCGGCGTGCAGGCCGACCAGGCCAGCGCCGAGTACGAGAAGACCATGCGCGTGCTGCGCCGCCTGTGGACCGAGTACGCCGAAGTCAAGGCGCTGTGCTACCGCGTCGGCAAGCTGGTGCACGAAATCACCGGCTGGTCGTCGACGCGCCTGTGGAGCGACCGCGTGTTCATCAAGCCCGGCCGCAGGATCGGCAGCCGGCCGACCATCTGGCACCAGGACCTGCCCAAGATCCCGATCGACCGCCGCGGCTTCACCACGGTGTGGATCCCCCTGGTCGATCTTCCCATCACCAAGGGCCCCATGACCTTCCTCGAGGGCTCGCACCGCCTCGGGCCGCTGGGCGCGACCTCGCAGATGGGCGGCGAGCCGGATCTGTCCGAAATTCTCGCCGAGGAGGACTGGAAACAGATCACCGGCTGCGTGACCGCAGCGCCCCTGGTGGCGGGCGATGCCACCCTGCACGCAGGCATGATGCTGCATCGCGCGCGCGCCAACACCGAGGACGAGGACCGCGTGGTGCTTGCCATCTCGTATGTGGATGGCGAGGCGCTCTATACCGGCGGGGCCAACCCTGTTACCGACCACCTTGGCATGGCGCCTTACACGCGCATGGAGCACAAGACCATGCCCATCGTCGCATAGAAATGGTCGCCGCCCGCGCAAGGCGCTGCGACGTGCGGCCGCCCGCAAATCCATCACGCGAGTCCCCATCATGAACATCGGCACAAAGACGAAACTGATTGCTGCGGCGGCACTGGTGGTCGCGGCACTCTCCAGCAGTGCGATGGGGGCCGATCCCGCGCGCGGCCGCGCGCTCTATGAATCGCGCTGCGATGGCTGTCACAGTACGGGGGTGCACCAGCGCGCTTCGCGCGAGGCCAACGATTTTGCCGGCATCCGCTTTCAGGTGGAGCGCTGGAACACGCAGTTGGGCGGTGCCTGGGGCCGCGGCGAGATCGACGATGTGGTGGTGTATCTGAACGACCGTTTCTACAAGTACCCCTGTCCCGACGCGCGGTGCCGGGCGGGGGCCGCCAACAGTTCCACGGATGGCCTTGTCGTCGCACGGCGCGGCGGCGAGCGTTCAGGGCATGTGCGAACGCGCGTGGAGTGAAGCTTGCGCTGATTCTCGTCATCGGCCTGTACAACGCGGCCAGCGTCCAGGGAAGTCGCCTCTGCGTCACGTTGTTCGCGCTGTCGCTGGACGCGCCGTCGTGGCTGGTGGGGTCGCTGGCAGCGCTGTACTACGTCCTGCCGATCTTCCTCGGCCTGGCCATCGGGCGCGCCATCGATCGCGCCGGTACCGGGCCGACGGTTGCAACCTGCGGCACCCTGAGCCTGCTGTCGTACTTGATTCCCCTGGTCATGCCGGGGTTGGTCTCGCTGGCGATATCGGCGTGCCTGGCAGGCGTGTCATTCGTCGCCGTGTCGGTGGCCGCCAATGTCATGGTGCCGAAAATGGGGAGGCCCGAGGACACCTCGCGCAATTACGCATGGTATGCGCTGGCCAGTTCCGTCGGCATGGCGGTTGGCCCGCTGATTTCCGGATTCGGCATTGACCATGTCGGGCATCGCTTCACGTTTGCGCTGCTGACCGTCATTCCCCTGGTCATGCTGGTGGTGCTGTATGCGGGGTGGCGGATGATGCCGGCCGCCGCGGCGCGAAACCTGGTGTCGTCGGGGCGGCTGCGCGACCTCGCGCGTTCGCCGGGTGTGCCCGTCCCGCTGGTCGGAGCGGCTCTTGCGCCGGTGGTGCTCGACCTGTTCTTCTTCGTCGTGCCCCTGTATGGAACCAGCATCGGCCTGAGTGCATCGACCATCGGCGTCGTGCTGGGTGTTTTCTCGGGCGCGTCGGTGTCGGTGCGGCTGCTGTTGCCGGTCTTCGCGCGCTTTACCAGGCCATGGACGCTGGTGGCCGGCAGTTTCGCCATGAGCGGGTTCATGCTCGGATTGATGCCGCTCGCAAGCGGCACGCCAATGCTGATTGCGTTCTCCGTCCTGGCGGGCGTCAGCACGGGGGTGTCGGCGCCCATGGTGCTCACGGTGCTCGCGAAAACCCTGCCCGAGGGCCGTCAGGGCGAACTGCTCGGCGTGCGGGCGATCTTGCAGAGCTTCGGCCAGATGGCGGGCCCCGCACTGGTCGGCGCGCTGAGCGGTCTTGCCGGGCTCGCCCCCGTGGTCGGGGTCATGGGGCTGGGTGTGATGTATTACGGCTGGCAGGCGCGGCGTGAAGGCCTGCGGCGCGGTGCTTTGCAGTAAGGGTGCCAAACACGATCCTGATTTGCGACAAAGTTCAGCCGGGTTGAGCCGTGCAACTGGCGAAGGAGGCGTCAACAGCTACAGGTGTGCAATACAGGGGCACCCCCTTGTGAAAGGGGGCCGACACGCCGCAGGCGTGCGGGGGGACGGGGGCACCCCTTGTGAAAGGGGGCCGACACGCCGTAGGCGTGCGGGGGGATGGGGGCACCCCCTTGTGAAAGGGGGCCGACACGCCGTAGGCGTGCGGGGGGATTTCACGGTCGCCATCTCGTAAATCCCCCGGCGGGCCTGTGGCCCGTCCGCCCCCTTTGACAAGGGGGAAGTGTGGCGGCGGTTCTGCATGCGCTGAACATTGTGGCGAATCAGGATACAAGGGGTCACTCCCCTAACACTTCCCTACTTCAGGGCGCCTAACGGTAACTCTGTAAGGCGCTCAAGGAACAGGTTGCCTCTCTCCGCCGGCACGCGCTCGTCAGGCCAGTGCGACACGCCTGATCAGGTGAGTCGCATCAGCTCGTGGTACGCGGGATGGAATTCCACCGCGTCGATGCGCCGGCCGCCGCGGTCGTGGGTGCACAACTCAGGCGGGTAGCGGTTGGCATGTTCGATGAGAATGTGGAAGGCATCGCTGCCCACCACTTCGCCCAGCGTGGCGGCTTCCCGGGAGATCCAGCCGCCGCCCTCGCGGTCCACCGCCGCGATCAAGAGCGGATTGGCGCTCCAGGCGTTGTAGCCGGCGAGTGCCGGCGGCTGGTTGCTGACTGCGTGCGTGGTTGTGTGGTCTGGCATGGGAATCCCTCCGGCAAAAAGCTTACACCACGCGTGGATGATGGCGACGCCGGCTGGATGTGCCGCTGGACGCGACTGGGGCTTTGCGGCATTCTCGAATCCTCATTTCAAAGGTGTTCATCATGGCAACCCTCAAGCAATTGCAAGCGCTCGGCCAGGCCGTCTGGCTGGATTTCATCAGCCGCGAACTCATGGCCTCGGGTGAGCTCTCTCGCCGCGTGTCGGACGGCCTGCGCGGACTCACCTCCAACCCGGCGATTTTCGAGAAGGCGCTGGCGCAGGGGGGCGACTATGCCGTGCAAGCGAAGCAGCTTGTGGCGCAGGGCCTGGGTGCCAAGGCCATTTACGAGTGCATCGCCATCAGTGATATCCAGGCCGCGGCCGACGCGCTGCGGCCGGTGTACGACGCCACCGCTGCGGCCGACGGCTATGTCAGCCTGGAGGTGTCGCCGGCGCTGGCCAATGACACCGCCGGGACGCTGGCCGAAGCGCGCCGGCTGTGGCATGACGTGGCGCGACCCAACCTGATGATCAAGGTGCCGGGCACAGCGGCCGGTGTGCCGGCGATCCGCGACCTGATCACGGACGGAATCAATGTGAATGTCACACTGCTGTTCGCGCAGTCCGCCTATCGCGCAGTAGCGGCGGCGTATGTGGAGGGCTTGCAGGTACGCGTTGCGCGCGGCGAGAAAATCGATCGCCTAGCCAGCGTGGCGAGCTTCTTCGTCAGCCGGATCGACACCGCGATCGATGCGCAGCTCGAAGCGAAGATTGCGACAGCCTCTGCGGCCGTTCGCGCCGATCTGGAACTCCTGCGCGGCAAGGCAGCCATCGCCAACGCCAAGCTGGCTTACCAGCATTATCTGGAATTGTCGGCCGGCACCGACTGGAAGAAGCTTGCCGCCGCGGGTGCTCGCCCGCAGCGCCTGTTATGGGCCAGCACCGGCTGCAAGAATCCGGCCTATCGCGACGTGATCTACGTGGAGGAACTCATCGGCGCCGACACCGTGAACACCCTGCCGCCGGCAACGCTGGACGCCTTCCTCGATCACGGCCTGCCGCGCACGAGCATCACCGGGAATGTGGACGCCGCGCGCCGCGACCTCGACGCGCTGGCACGTCACGGCATCTCGCTCGATGCAGTCACCGCAAAGCTGCTCGAAGATGGCGTCAAGCAGTTCGCCGATGCCTTCGACAAGCTGCTGGCGGCGGTGCAGGCGCAATCGGCGTAGCGTCGAGCCGGATCCGGGCGCAGGGGTCGGGCGTTCTCGATGGACCTGACGACTGCCTTTGGCCTTTTCGCCGTGACCGCGATGATGCTCTGTTACGCGTTCGAAAAGAAAAACCGCTGGTTCATCCTGGGATTCGCCGCGTCGTGCGCGCTGGCTTCCGCATACGGGTTCCTGATTGGATCCTGGCCTTTCGGGGCGGTCGAAGCCATCTGGTCGCTGGTGGCGTTGCGCCGGTGGTGGGTCACCGCGGCGATTGCACTAGCGTCACCCTAGGTGGCGCGCCAGCGCGAACCGGATTCGCCGGCGCGCCCCTCTTGCTGCAGTTTGATCAGGTGCGCGAGCAGCGAGCGGCTGGCCATGGGGTGCAGCGATACGGGCACGTCGTCGTAGACCTTCTTCACCAGGGCGTCCATGTCGGCCCCACCAGGAGCGCCTTGCGCACCGAGCGCACGCAAGGCCTCGAGCACCTTGGTCTCGCGCCCGAGGCGATGGGCGATCAAGCGTTCGATGGCCACTTGCGGTGTGCCGATCAGGTAGCCGTGGCCGGGGGCGAGCCATTGCAGGTCCTCGCCTTGCAGCTTCCTGAGCGCCTGCATGTAGTCGATCATGTTGCCGTCGGGCGGGATGATGACCACGGTCGAGCCCTGCATGATGTGGTCGCCGGTGAATAGCATCTTTTCGTCTTCCAGCAGGTAGCAGCACTGGTTGGAGGCATGGCCCGGCGTGTGGATGACGCGCACGCTGCAGCCGGCGACACTGATGCGGTCGCCATCGCTGACCACGCGATCGGGTCCAAACGTCTGGTCCTGTCGCTCTTCGTTGGGCGGGTGGCGGCCGATGAATTCCAGCGCGTGTGCCGGACCAAGGCGCGCCCGAAGGAGCGCCGCAGCCGGCGAATGATCGCGGTGGGTGTGCGTGGCCAACAGCCAGCGGATGCGGCCGCCGGTTGCGGCGATCAACGCGTCCACGTGCACGGCGAGGTCGGGCCCAGGATCGACGATGGCGAAGTCGCCGGTGTCGTCTTCAAGGCCACTGCGGCCCAGAATGTAGCTGTTGGTGCCCGGCCCCGTCATCACGCCCGGATTGGGCGCGGTGAGGCGGCGCACGCTCGGCGCGAGCTGCACGAGGGTGCCGGGGACGATGTCGCAGCACAGGTTGCCACGGCCCTCGGGGTCGAGCTTGCCGATCTCCGCATAGGCATGGTCGCCGGGAATGAGGCGCCGCGGGCTGCCGTCGGCAGACTTCGCCACATGCGGATGAATGGGCGTGATCGAAGGCAGGGCGCGCGTGTGCGCCATGAGCGCCGTCGTGTCCTTGAATTGCGCCAGCCGCTCCAGCGTCTTGATGGTGGGAAACACCAGCGCGAATTCCCCGCGCTTGAATCGGTCGAGCGCATCCTGCGGGCGGATCCAGGTGTTGTCGGTGGTCTCGGCATCGTCGTGAGAGCCGGTCTGCTGCGCTGGTGCCACGGCGGCGAAGAAGCGCGTGTCGTAGCGGCGCTTTTCATTGGGCGGCGTCACCCAGTGGCTGAAGTAGGCCATGCGGTCCACGGCCAGGCGGATGTCGTGTTCGCGGCAGATCTGCGCGAAGGTGATCTCGCCGGCATTCAGCTTGCGGCGCAGTTCGGCAAAGCGGTTCATCTGTACTGCGTCGTCCATGCTGAGGATTTCGCCACGATCGTTGTAGCCGAGCAGCAGGCCCGACTCCTCGAAGCATTCGCGCAGGGCGCCGATCCAGAAGGCAATGCCGTTCTTTTCCAAGGCCAGCACCCGGCTGGCGACGCCGTCGTCGAGCGCGAGTTCGTGCGCGCTCCAGTGCTCGGGGTCGTCGCTCGCGTCCAGCCCACCCCCGGGAAATACATACACGCCGCTCATGAACACCGAGTTGGGGGAGCGTCGCATCATGAACACTTCCGGGCCCAGCAACGTGTCGCGGGTCAGAATGATGGTGGCGGCGGGGCGGATCGGGGCAGTGGCGTTCATGCGCTGGCCAAAAGGTGATGATGGGCTGATGCGGGTCGGAGCATGATAACCCAGCGGCGACGATGGGCCGCCCACCCGCTTGCCCGCTGAACGGTGTTGCGTGCCGCTATTGCACAAGTGGCGCGCATTGTGTTCAATCTGGGCTTGCCCCCTACAGACGGGACGACGGATGCACAACATCGACGACTTGCACCGCCTGGCGAAGCGTCGGCTGCCGCGCGGCCTCTACGCCATGCTCGAGCGCGGCGCCGAAGCCGAAGTGACCATGCAACGCAACCGTTCCGACCTGGCAATGCTCACGCTGAAGCCGCGTACGCTGGTCGACGTCTCCAAGCGCAGCCAGGAAGTGACGCTGTTCGGCAAGGTGTCGCGGTCGCCC